>CAZXPU010000010.1:0-69432 GCA_964642905.1 uncultured Prosthecobacter sp. | reverse complement strand
GCTCCTTCCTCCGCAGGCAGCATTTCAGCGCGGGTTCGCAGGTGGCGCGTTTCTCCATCAGGCCGGACGATTCGATACGTGAGCTGCATCGCCTCGCCGGTTTCGATCAAATCCTGCATGGCGTCCATCACCTTGGAGACATCCTCCGGGTGAATGGCAAGGCGGCAGAACTCCAGGTCCACCTTCACGCTTCCGGGCTCGTGACCGTAGATGCGAAACTTTTCATCCGACCATTCAATCTTGCCGGTCCTGACGTGGTAGCTCCAGTTGCCCAGGCCGGCGATCCGCTGGCCTGTTTTCATGGCCTGCTGGCTCCTTCGAAGGGCGTCTTCGGCATCAAGCCTTTCAAGCAGGAGGCCGGTCTGTGCGGAGATGTGCTGCAGCGTCTGGAGCAGGTCGTCATCCGGCCGTTCAAGATGCACGCTGTAAAACTCCACCACGCCATGAAGGTGGCCCCGAACGAACACAGGCAGTGCGAGTCCGGAAAGGGGAGGGCAGCCCTTCCTGCCGTCCGGCTGTGGAGACAGTTCCTGCGCTGGCGGTTCCTCCCCCCACATGGTTTTTCCTTCCGCCCAGGCCCGGCCGGGAAGTCCCTGCCCTTTTTGCAGCTCCGGACTCCGTCCTCCTTCCAAGTCCGCCTGGTGACTCAAGTGCGAGCCATGCCAGATGTCCGCGAGAATCAGGCCGTCGCCGGACTCGTTCATCTGCCACCAGGCGGCATGCGGCCATTCGAGCTCCGTGGCAATGCTGGTCAGCAGGGCTGGAATCACATCCGCCGGCTTGCTGGCCGTTGCCAGCACATGAGCGGAGGCGGTTTCCAGCCGTCGGCGCATCTCCTGGCGCTTCTTTTCCGAGATGTCCGCCTCCAGCGCCATGAACTGCAGCACTCTTCCATCCTGGCTGGCGATCGCCTGGACTTCGATGTCCACCCAGTAGGGGCTTCCATCCTTCCGATAATTGAGGATCTCCGTGCGAAAGCCCTCCTTGCTCAGCAGACCCTCGCGCATGCGTTCGACGGCGGTCCTGTCCGTTCTCGGGCCCTGGAGGAACGAACCCGGCTTGAGGCCCTTGACCTCGGAGAGCGACCAGCCGGTCATCCTTTCGAAGGCGGCGTTCACCCACTCGATTTTGCCGTCGATGCTGGCCAGGATCACCGCGTTGTCCGTGCGCTCCGCGACAAGTGCAAGCTTCCTGGCCTCGGCCTCCTTCTCCTGCAGCCTGGCCTGGTTTTCCTTCAGCTTCGCGTTCAGCTCGAGCAGTTCATGGTTCGTGACGCGCTGGGCCTGCACCACATGCAGAAGGTCCTGGGCTGCATCATGCGGCGCGAAGTCGGCCAGATTGAGGCCCAGCTCGTCCAGGTCTCCGGGACTGCTGACCCAGGGGGCGCCCATGAACACACCGCAGGCCGGCTCATCAAGCGCCAGCACCTGACCGCGCATCATCATCCCGCTGCCCTCATGCCGGACCAGTATCAGAGTTCCTGGATGACTGCCCAGCCAGGCTGCGTCCATCTTTCCCGCCGGCCTGACCAGGCTGAAAAAACGGTCCAGCGGATGTCCGCGCAGTTCTGATCCGCAGACTCTCTGAAGGGACCTGCCGACCCGGGTGATGGCGGAATTTTGATCCCAGGCCAGCAGAAATGGAAATGCCTCCTCAAGCCTCTTCAGGCTGATCACTGGCTGCTGCTCAAAGGGCATTTTCGGACGGGGGGTTCCATGCAATGTGGAAGACATGGTGGGTGTCTTCGCCTTCGTTGACAGCTTCGTTGCTGATTTCCACAGGCGTTGAGAACATTTCGCCCAGGCCCATGAGCAGCCCGGTCACGAACGGGGCGAGACCCTTCCGATGGCTCCGATAGTGCAGCTTGAGGCTGCCCGGCAGAATGTCCGTGCAGGCAAACTCGGGCGGCTTTAGGCCTGGGTACATCATCTCGATCCGGGTGTGAAAATTCGGCAGGTTGATCAGAAACTCGGGCAGGTTGCGCCCGCCCGCCTTCATGAGATGACCATAACCCTGCTGGGCGGTCTGCAGCACCCACCAGCGGCCCAGCCGCTCAAGAATCTGCGCGGCCGGAAGCCCGAGAGCTTCGGAGGCGGCGCCGACCAGCCGATACGTGATTTCATCCCGATAAGGTTCCGTCGAAACGAACATCTCATCCTCCACCCCGGCCATCTGGCGGATCTGCAGCCATCGGGCCTCCCCGAACTCATCGATGATGAGTTCCTGGACTGCTTTGTTCACCATTCCGTACATGATCCTGAGGTAGTGGTTTGTTAGGCCTAAGGGGTAACCCAACTGTCACCCGGGCTGCAAGAAATCTGGGTGGTTAATTTGGGTTAACCCAATTCAGACATTCCGGCGTTCCGCTGTCAGCCTATGGTTGAGTTAACCCTTTCAGCCCCTATTCAGACACAACTTCATGTTAGAATTTCACTCTGCGAGCACAAGGATGGTCAACACCCGTCATGCCATCCAGGAATGCCTGGAGACAGCCCTGGGGCCCGGAAACCCGTGCGATCTCGTGCTGCTGCATGCCTCCATCGGGCATGATTATCACGCCCTGCTGGACGAAACCCGCCGGCTGATGCCCGGTGCCAGGGTTCTGGGGGCCTCCTGCTGCGGCATTGTCGGCACCGAAGGCGTCAGTGAGTCCATGAAGGACCTGGCGATCATGGCGGTGAAGGGGCGCGAGTTCGCGGTGGCCCATGTGGACGGCATCAACGGCCGCAACTCGTTTGAAAAATGCCTGGAGCTTGCGCGGCAGTTGAAGTCGCAGAAGGAGAACATCAGCATGGTGCACTTCCTGGCCTCGGGAATCGACATCGCCAATGACTGCTGCATCGAAGGGCTTGAGGCGGAGCTGGGACCTGACGTGACCATCTTTGGCGCCACTTCATCCGACAACATGAAGGGTGTCGCCAGCTATCAGATGGTGGACGACCAGGTCTTTGAGCACGCGGCCTGGGCGGTCGGATACGCGGATCCCACCCTGGAGGTGGACACCCAGGCGACGCATGGCTTCCTGGCGGTTGGCGAGCCCATGATTGTCACGCGTGCGGAGGGTTCCCGGATCCTTGAGCTCAACGGCAGGCCCGCCTGGGAGGAGTATGCCGGCCGGCTCGGCCTCAACCCCCAAACAGCCACCTGCGGCGACTCGATTCCCGTCGGTGCGCTGGCGGAGAAGCTTCCCCAGGAACTTGCCGAGGAGTATGGCAACCCCCACATCCTGCGCGTGGTGACCCGCCGTGAGGAGGATGGCACGATGCATTACGCGACGGAAGTTCGTGAAGGCTGCCCGCTCTGGCTGACCATCCGGGATGAGGAGAGGATCTTCAAGGATCTCGACCGGATGATGCAACAGATGATCGGCCGCTCGGCGGGGCGCAGGCCTGTGGCCGTGTTCCATGCCGACTGCCTGGCGCGTGGACGCTATCTGTTCAACCGGGTCATGAAGGAGGAACTCGTGGGGCGGATGCAGTTTCCCCTGAGCGTGGGGGGAGTGGTGCCACCATGGCTTGGCATGTATGGCTTTGGCGAGTACGCACGTCTCGGCGGAGCCAACACCTACCATAACTACACGACCGCGATCTACGCATTGTACCGTCGCGAAGGCTGTGAATAGGCGGAACATGGAGGAACCTGCCGACATTCCCGGTTACGACAGCCTGAAGCTCAGGTACGACCAGCTTCAGAGGCATGTCACCCGCTTCTCCGTCGTTGAGCAGGAGCTGATTGACACGCGCAACCGGCTGGATGCGGAGCTGGACCGCTTCGCGCGGATCAACGCCTTTTATTCAAGGGCGATCAACGCGCCTTCAGAGGCGGAGTTTGAGAGCATGGTCGCGGATGCGCTGATTGATGTGTTTGAGCTGGAAATCGGGCTGTTCTGGCGGGTGGATTGTGACGGGCGGCTGGAGCCCGCGGCCGCCGCCTCTTCAGGAGTCCGTGAAGTGCATCCGCCCATGCTGCCCCTCGGTCCCTGGATTCAGGAGCATCTGCATCAGCTTGGGGCACCTGGCTGCGTATTCACAGGCGGACAGCTGCGGAATCAGCCGGCCGAGCTCAACTTCACGCATCTTCTGGCTGGCTGCTGCCGGGACCAGGATGGCAGGCCGCTGGCGGTCCTTGTCACGGGCATCACCACGGAGGCCGCCAGCTTTCATGAGGTGATCGGCAGCCGGCAGCTGCAGGTGTTCGAAGTTTTCACCAAGCAGGTGGCCGCCCTCTACGTCAATCGTGCCAACACCGCGATCATCCGCAGCCAGGTGCTCGCCCTTCGCCAGTCAGAGGAACGGCTGAAGCTCGCCATCGAGGGCAGCGAGGTGGGCTTCTGGGACTGGAACCTGGTCACCGGGGAGGTTGTGTATTCGCCGGGCTGGAAAGCCATGATCGGCTGCAAGCCTTCGGACATACCCGATCTGCGCGGCGAATGGAGGGCGCGGCTTCATCCGGATGACCTGGAGCACAGCATGAAGCTGGTTGCCGATCACCTCACCGGCAGGTCGGCGGTGTATGAAAATCTCCACCGCCTCCGCCACAAGAACGGCCACTATGTCTGGATCATGGCCAAGGGCAGGGCCTTGAGGGATGAACACGGCCAGGTGCACCGCTTTGTCGGCATTCACATCGACATGAGCAGGCAGAAAGCCCTGGAGGAGCGCCTTCGCGAGGCTGAGGACCTGCAACGCATCGCACGAGAGCAGGCCGAGGCCGCCAGCAGGGCCAAAAGCATCTTCGTGGCCAGCATGAGCCACGAGATCCGCACCCCCATGAACGGCGTCCTTGGCATGCTTCAGCTGCTCAGGGAAACGGAGCTTTCACCGTCCCAGGCGACGCTCGTTTCCACGGCTGAAAAATCCGCAGGCGCCTTGCTCGACATCATCGGGGACATCCTGGACCTGTCCAAGGTTGAGGCTGGCAAGGTTGAACTGAAGCACCAGGCCTTTGACCTTCAGTCCCTGCTGAACGGCATTTTGGAGCTGATGCGCATCCGCGCTGACATGAAGGGCATCCGGCTTGCCCTGGAGCTTGAGGGGCGGATTCCCGGACAGTTGCTGGGGGACCCCGGGCGGCTTCGCCAGGTGCTCGTCAACCTGATCGGCAATGCCATCAAATTTACCGAGCGCGGCAGCGTCAGCCTCGCTGTCCGCATCACCCCTGCGCCAGCTGCCGAGGCTCACGAGCAGGCAAGCCTCACCTTCTCCGTCAGTGACACCGGCATTGGCATTTCCCAGGATGTCCTGGAGGAAATTTTCGAGCCGTTCAACCAGGGCCAGGTGCACCTTCAGAGAAACAGCCATGGCGGCACGGGGCTTGGCCTTGCCATCTCCCGCTCGCTGGTCCGCCTCATGGGGGGGGAAATCACGGCCAGAAGCACCCAGGGCCAGGGCTCGGAATTCGCCTTCACCCTCTGCCTGCCGACCGCGCTGTCCGGCGCATTGCCTGAGGATGTGAAGCCGATGCCGAAACCTGCCGATCTGCATGTCGCAGGCAGGGTCCTGGTGGTGGATGACAGCCGGACCGGACGCATGGTCGCGCGGCTGATGCTGGAATCCACGGGCGTCCTGGTGGATGAAGCCCAGGACGGCAGGCAGGCGCTCGAGATGGCCGCCGAACATGATTACAAGGTCATCTTCATGGACTGCCAGATGCCGGTCATGGATGGTTACGACTCGACGCGTCAGATCCGAGGCCTCGATGGCCCGCGCGCCACGGTTCCCATCATCGCACTCACGGCCAACGTTCAGGCGGAGGACGTGGCCAAATGTCTGGAATGCGGCATGAATGACTACCTGCCCAAGCCGGTGAACAAGGTGCAGCTTCTTGAAAAGCTGCTCGCCTGCCCTGAATCAGGAAACATCGGCCTTCATGTGCCAGCCTGATCAGGGGGCGATCATGGCGGCGAGCTTCAGAAACGCTTCTGAATACTGATCGCAGTATTTGTAAAACTTGTCGTCACCCCTTTTTTTAAGCCTTGCAGAAAGTCTGGAAGCTTTGTCTGCATAGCCACGCAGGCTGCAGGCCGCAATCTGCAGATTGAATTCATGGGCCACTTGTTGGCTGAGCTGCGTCGTTGGTTTTGTGATTCGCATGGCAGTTTGGGGGCTGAAGTGATGATTCCTCATGACCTCTGAACTTCAGATGATCAGGCTTGCCATAACTAGTAAGTTAGTTGTGACGGGCTTAATTTTTAAAATAATTTGCACTTCTTCAAAACTTTAGACGGGTTAACTCGAAACGGCATTGGCCGGAAGCAAGGCACACGATGGCGACTGCGATGAAGATCAAGGTCTTGCGATGAAGTCCTGATCCCAGGGCGCTTGTTTAAAAAACTCCGGCATGGCGGCGAGCGGCGAGTTCCGGCATCGCGTGTCTTTGGAAAGGTTACCCCATATGAATCGGGGACTTGGCTGCGCTTGTCTGCATCAATCAGATCAACTCGACAAAGAATTGATTCCGCATTTTCCAGACATGCCGACACTTGCAACAACGCACGCCGCCTTGCCGCCTGTTCAACTTCAGAAAAGCAGAAGGTGTGTGAACCTGAATTC
Source organism: uncultured Prosthecobacter sp. (assembly GCA_964642905.1). Classification (GTDB taxonomy): domain Bacteria; phylum Verrucomicrobiota; class Verrucomicrobiia; order Verrucomicrobiales; family Verrucomicrobiaceae; genus Prosthecobacter. Next base: position 62,881 of record CAZXPU010000010.1, on the reverse strand, counting down.
ATCCAGGGAAACTTACCGACTGCGCTTCCAATGGCGGACGGGCGCGGAGCTTGTCATCCCCATGAATCGTCACTCGATCAGCGTTGGCAGGCATCCGTTGAATGATGTCGTGGTCAACGAGGCGTCCGTCGCCGCGTTTCATGCCGAGTTTCAGGCGCTGCAGAACGGCGATGAACTCCGGGTCGTCGATGTCTCCGCTGAACACCGGCTCTGGATGGGCATGGATTCCATCCGCATGCGCCTGCTTTATGATGGTGACGCGGTGCGTTTGTGCGAAAACCTGCAGGTGAAGGTCGAGTGCTGCAGGCTGAGCAGCCTGCGGGTGCCGTCCTGCGTGGAGCTTCTGCGCATTGCGGACGTCGCCGTTTAATGCGGCCGCACGGTCTGCGGTGAAGGCCTCAAAAACCGGATGGATGCCGGGGGATGAATCCGTCATGGCTGCGGTCCTGCGTACGCCAGCGAGGCCCCTGGGCGGTGGCTCCGCCGCTGGTGTCCAGCCGGAGGCCGCAAAGAGTCATGAAGACATGATGACCGGGTTTCACCCAGAGCGTGATGAACCTTCCAGGGCCCGGCTCACCAAACTCGGCGAACTGCTGGGAGGTCAGCGTTCTCTCGAGAAGACCCGCCTTGATCAGAACATAGGAAACGGCGCTCGAACAATCATACGCAATGTCCTCGACGCTGCGATGGCCCGCTCCCAGGACATACGGGCTCGTCTGCAGATGATTGGCCGCGTTGACCGCATACATGACCTGCATGGGAAGCCAGCTTGCGCAGGCCGCACGGCCGTTGACGAGGCTGATCCATGGCAGCGCCCTGCCTGGAGCATAGGCCAGGCTGCCTGAACGCGCCGCCATGAACGCGGCAAGCTGCTGATGATACAGACGAAGCTTCTCATGATATTCGCGAAGCTCGGCGTAATAGGCGTTCCATTGTCGGGCCTGCTCAAGCTGGGCCGGTGCCTGAGCGTGCAGGCCTGCCGGCCCTGGCAGCGCAAAAAACGTTAGTGCAATAATGGCTAGGCGAGCATGACGCACGCCGACGGAAGTAGCTGACGCGCGTTGTGATGATAAGCGGTCATATGGAGTAACTCATTTCCGCGTACACACGGCATTTGGGTTACCTCATGTAAGTACCCGCAAAAAACTCATATCAGGGTTAACACACGAGTGTTATGATGAGAAGCCAAGTCCAAAGAGAATTTAGATCTTCCTGCAACGACGGGAACAAGGCCCTTGAGAAGCCGCTTCAACAGCATCAGCCAGAATGCCGGGAGGTTCATGCCGACGGGACGCGATGGCATCGCCTGTTGAACCTGAAGACTCCTGTCCTGGCATGGCTCCTGGCTGTGATCGTTTCAATGCCAGGCATGACATTGGCCGGCGTGAATGATGCGCCTGGCATCAACAACCCGGGCGCTCAGACAACCAATGAGGACTCCACCTACTCCTTGAGCGGAAAGTTCACGGTCACGGAGACGGCGCCAGCCAGCAATCTTTTGAGGGCGACCGTGTCGATCGTCACCGGCGGCGCCAACCTGGCCCTTACCAACGGCATCGTCACGGCCCCGTCGATCGTGGTCGACGGACAGATTGTGGACGTGAACCAGTTCCTCAATTCCCTGAGCATCATTCCGTCGGCCAACTGGAACGGCTCCGGCTCCTTCAGGATCAAAATCACTTCCGACAGGACGAACCAGACGGCTTCCAACACGGTGACGATCGACGTGCCGCTGACGGTGGCCCCGGTCAATGACGCGCCTGTTGCGAGCGGGTCGGCGACTTTGCCCGCTGTGGATGAGGATGCCGCCGCCCCCGCCGGTGCCGACGTGAGCGGCCTGTTCGGATCGAGCTTCAGCGACTCCACGGACAATGTCAGCGGTGGGTCCTCGGCCAACACCCTGGCGGGCGTGGCTGTGATCGGTTACACAGTCAATGCGGCGCAGGGCCAGTGGCAGTATTACAATGGCAGCAGCTGGAGCAATGTGGGAAGCCGCAGCGCCGCTTCGGCCCTTGTGGTGGCAGCTTCCGGCAAGCTGCGCTTCCTGCCGGCCGCCAACTGGTTTGGAACACCCTCCTCCCTGAGTCTCAGACTGGTGGACAATTCCGGCGGTGCGGTGACCTCCGGCACGGTCGTCAATGCCTCCTCCGCGGGCAGCACCACGATCTATTCGCTGGCATCGGTGTCGCTTTCCACCTCGGTGACCGCCGTCAACGACGCACCCACGACGACGAATCAAACCCTGAGCGCGACCAAGAACGCAACCTCGACGTTTTCACTGAGCTCCACGGAGGTGGACACCGGCACCTCCGCCACGATCGACGCCCTGGTCACGGGTTATAAGATCACGTCTCTTCCCAGCCAGGGCACGATCAAGACCAGCTCCAACGGCACGATCAGCGTCAATGACGTGCTGACTGTCGCCCAGGCGACGAGCATGAAATACACGCCAACCACAAACTATGTGGGCAGTGATGCATTTGCCTTTCTCGCGGTGGATGCCGCAGGCGCGGAAAGCAACGCCAGCAACGTGAACATCACCGTGGCCCCTTTCAACGAGGCGCCCACCACCTCCATGCCATCTGCCGTGACAGTGGCCGAGGACAGCACCGGCAATGTTCTTGGCAGCCCTTCGGTTGCGGACAGCGATGCCGGCAGTGCCACGGTGAAAGTCTCTCTCTCCGTGCTGCATGGCTCGGTCACGCTGTCGGGCCTGACGGGTCTTGCAGACGCCGCCACAGGCGGTGCTGCGCTGTCGACGGCCACCTTTGCCAGCCAGACCTTCTATGGAACCATGTCGGCAATCAACACCGCCCTGACCGGGATGAAGTATGCACCGTCGGCCAACTATTACGGGACGGACACGCTGACGCTGGTGGTGGACGACCTTGGAAACGCAACGCCTCCGGCCAAGACAGCCACGGGCACCCAGACCATCACCATCACCAACGTGCCGGATGCACCGGTGACAGGTGCAGCCACGCTGGCTGCCATCAGTGAAGATCCAGTCGCCGTGACCGGTGCGACGATTTCCAGCCTGCTGACAGCCTACATAGACGCAGACAACAACACTCTGGCAGGCATTGCGATCAGCAGCAATGCCGCCAACGCATCCACCGAGGGCGTGTGGCAATACTCCCTGAACAGCGGTGCAAGCTGGAATAACGTAGGTACCGTGAGCACTTCATCAGCGCTGTTGGTTGCTTCTGCAGTGCGCCTCCGCTTTGTTCCGGTGCCGAACTTCTACGGCGCTCCCGCGGGTCTCACCATTCACGCGGTGGACAACAGCGTCGGCAGGACCTTCACCACCAACCCATCCAGCCGTCAGACATTGAATGTCAGCGCTGCCAGCGGGAATTATGACAGCACGGGAACGACCCTGGGAACGACCGTCAACGGCGTGAATGATGTGTTTCAGATCGTCAACGATCAGGACTATGTCGTGTCGGAGGGCGGAACCGTGGTTCTTTCATCGAGCGTCCTGCTCATCACGGACGTGGAGGCTTCGGCCTCCCAGGTCGTCTACACCATCCTGAGCGCGGGAACGGTTTTGAGCGAGGGTCTGCTCCAGAAAGACACCAGCGGCTCCGGCACCTGGACGAATCTTGCGGCGACGGACACCTTCACCCAGGCCGACATCAACAATGGCCGCATTCGTTATCTGCATGGAGGTGGTGAGCCCACCGTGGCCCAGTCGGTTGCCTACACCGTGACCGACCAGGTGGCGGGTGCGGGCGGAACGACGGCGACACGCGCCCTGAAGATTCCCGTGAGTCCGGTGAATGACGCACCCGTGGTCTATCTGCCAGGAGATGTGGTGCCCGGAACTCCGCCAGTGACGCTTGTGGGGTCCGTGGAGGTTGGAACCACCCTCATCTTCAGCACGTCCAACATCACGGTGTTGGATCCGGACAACACGGCTGAACAGCTCGTCTTCCGCATTGAAAGCCTGCCGTCCAACGGTTCCCTGCAGTTGAACGGCAACGATCTGGGGGTGAACTCGACGTTCAACTTCGCTGAGATCGAGACGAACGCCAGCTTCAGCTACACGCCCTCCGCCGGCGTGGGAACGGACAGCTTTACCGTCAGCCTTCGAGACGGTGCCGGCGGTGTTCTGGGGGCGGCGGGAGGAACGCCTGCCACGCCTCTTCAGGTGAATCTTCAGATCATCCCAAGAAACTTTTCGCCTGTCATTGTCTCCGAAACCTACTCCATGCTCGAGCTGGAGCAGAACGTGAATCTTCAGCTGGACGTCAGCGACACCGAGGACAGCGATGCCAACCTCACCATTGAGGTGGTCGAGCTGCCTGTCGCCGGTGAAGCCGTGCTGAAGTTCAATGGCGCCAACATCTCCGCGACCGGCTACACCTTCAACGGCAGCCAGGCAAACCTGCTGACGATCACGCACACGTCCGCCGACCGCGTCAATCCGCCGGACGTCTCCTTCAAGTTGAAGATCACCGACCGTGGCAATCCGGTGGGAACCAACGCCAAATCCACCACGAGCACCTTCAACCTGGAGGTTCGCGAGGTCGATGATGATCCCACGCTCGCGGTGACCAACTTCACCCTTTCCGCGCAAGGTGCGACATACACGATCAACAAGGAGCCTTCCGGCACACCGCTGCTCGTGCTTGACGGCAATGACGTGGACTCGGCGGACTCCAAGCTGCTCTACAGGGTCACACGCATTCCCACCGGCGGCTTCCTGCTTTTGAATGACAAGCCCCTGGGCGTCGGCGGCACCTTCACCCAGAGCGACGTTGACGGTGGCAAGTTGAAGTATCAGCACAATGGCTACGGTTCCACCTCGGACTACTTCAAGGTGACGCTTCGAGACCAGGGCTTCAACATTCGCTACAACCGCCCAGGCGGTGTTTATGCCAACACGACCACCACCACGCTGCTGGAGAAAACGGTGAACATCACGATCCCTTCGGGTGGCAGCGGCCCTGGAGGCGGCACCACGGGGGGCGTCGGTGACGGAGGCGTCGCCGTTGGCGTCTATGGTGACATTCTTTACACCAACAAAAACATCACGCTTAACACGCCGAAGGCGGACCTGCTGGCCAATGACGGTGGATGGCTTCCTCTTGACATCACAAGCGTCACGATGACGGGCGGCAATGGCAGCGTCAGCATTGCGGGCAGCGATGTTGTGTTCGTCCCTGACCACGGCTTTTACGGAATCACCAGCTTCGACTACACGATTCAAGATGGAGGAGGAAGAACCTCCACAGGTTCAGTGACCGTGTATGTCTTCTATGTGGACTACCCGCCTGTCATTGCGACAAACACGGGGGGGACGCCCAAGGAAGGCAGGGAGTTTGCCCTGACGCAGGCCATGCTTAAAGCTGAGGATGAGGAGCAGCTCCCCGTCGATCTTCTGTATGTGCTCGACGCTCTTCCTGACAACGGCGTGTTGTATCTGGATGCCACGCCGCTGAACAGCGTGGCGGACGCCCAGATCCTGGAGACTGATGACAGTTTCACCCAGGACGACATCAACAACGGGCGGGTCAAGTTTGTTCATGACGGGGGTGAGAAGTTCTCCTCGAGCTTCACCTTCCAGGTTGAGGATGGTTCCAACCCTGCGGTGCCTGTCGGCTCCGTGGCGACCTTCACGCTGAACACGACTCCGGTGAACGACTCCCCGGATGTCCTGACCGTCGGCTTTTCCACCATTGAAGGCCTCTCTCAGGTGCTTTCCACGAGCAATTTTTCCGCCACGGACGTGGATGGTGCTTTGAGTGACAAGAGCACGGGTTATGCAGCGACCAACACGCTGACCTACAGCCTGAAGTCCGCCGGGCTGCCGGTGAACGGTGTGATTCAGAAGAATGTCTCTGGCACCTGGACGACCCTGGTGGCCAATGACACCTTCACCCAGGCCGACGTGGACGCCGGACGTCTGCGCTACCTTCACGGTGGCACTGAAACCAAGACGGACCTGGTCACGATCACCGTGAATGACGGCATGTCGGCGTCGCCGGTTTGGTCGGCGGGCGCCACCAACCGGGCCTGGACGGCGATCGCTTCAAGCGGGCAGGGCAACCTGCTGGTGGCGGCTGTTTCGGGAGGCCTTTACTCCTCCGTGGATGCCGGAGCGACCTGGGCCGCTTTCGCCGGGACGTTGCCGGCGGTGAGCTGGAAAGGAGTCGCCCTGAATGAGGATGGTTCCACCCTTCTGGCTGTTGCCACGGGAGAGCCGATCCGCCTGAGTGAGGACGGAGGCGCGACCTGGACGACGAAGGAGTCGGCGCGCTCCTGGACGGCGGTCGCGATGAGCGAAAGCGGCGGCATCATGGCGGCGGCTGCAGACGCGGGTCAGATTTACGTGTCCACGGATGCCGGTGACACCTGGGCCGCCACTGGCACGAGCCAGGCGTGGAACAGCCTTTCTGTGTCCAGCAACGGCTTCAAAATGGTGGCAAGCGCCGCCAATGGCAGCGTCTATGTCTCTGACAATGCCGGTGTCGAGTGGACAGAGGCGGTGACCGCCGGTCAGCGTGACTGGAAGTCCGTGGCCATCTCCGGTGACGGCAATCGCCTGGTGGCCGTGGCCAACAATGAGCAGGTCTTTGTTTCCACGAACATGGGCATCAGCTGGACCCCCGAGGGGCAGGAGCGCGCCTGGCGGCATGTGAGCCTTTCCGCAGATGGCCTGACCGTGCTCGCGACGGCGGCTGACAACCTTTATCTTTCCAGGGATGGTGGTGAGACCTGGGCCGCCCAGGACAGCACGCGGACCTGGGGCCTGACAGCGCAGTCGGCGAATGCCGACACCCTGGTGGCCACCGTCACCTCCGGACAGATTTACCGCGGCCCTCCTGAGCAAGGTGCATCCGTGGTCGAGGCCAGCATCCGGATCAAGGTGATCCCGGTCAATGACGACCCCCGCTTTACCGTCAATGTCGGGCTGACCGTTGATGAGGCTGGCACCGGCCTGATTCCCGGCTCGGTGGGAACGGGCGTCCCCACGGTCCTGCTCCTGGGTGCGGACGAGGACAACACCGACACGCAGGTGCAGTTCCGCCTTGTCACCGCTCCTGCGCATGGATCCCTGAAGCTTGATGGCGTCGTGCTCGGCGTTGGCAGCCGCATCACCCTGGCAGAACTGAAGGCCAACAAGCTTTCCTACACGCATGATGGCAGTGAGACGATCGCGGACAGCTTCGATGCCAAGATCTCCGACTCCGGCGGTGGCGCCGAGGAGCAGCAGACCTTTCTTATCACGATCACGCCGGAAAACGACGCGCCGATCAACGTGGTTCCCGCCGGGCTGACCGTCGTGGAACAGACGGCAACGACCATCACGGGTCTTTCCGTTCAGGATCCCGACAGCGTGGATGCGGTCTCGAGCCTGGTGGACGCAAACTTTGGCCCCCTGCGCGTCACCTTGAGCGCCGGTGCCGGCGTGCTGAACCTGCCGCCCGCTCTGGTGGTGAGCGGCAATGGAACCTCGACGGTGGTGATTCAGGGCAAGATTGGCGAACTGAAGACCGCGCTGGCATCGGCCACCTACACTTCCGGCGTGGTCTCGGGAGTTGCGAGCAGCGACACCATCACGATGGTGGTCAATGACCTTGGCAACTCCGGCTCGGGCGGAGCCAAATCTGACACGGACACCTTTCCCGTGACCATTGAGGGCATGAACGAAGGTCCGGTTCTTGCCGTTCCGGGAGCGCAAACTCTCAATGAAGACGGCAGCCTCGTCTTCTCGACAGCGAACAGCACCACGCTCAGCTTCACCGACGGTGACCTTGGCTCGGCAAGCGCCAGCTTCAGCGTCAGTGTCACGCGGGGCAGCCTCACCCTCGCCTCCACCACGGGACTGACCGGTGTTTCCGGCAACGGCACGGGTACCATCATTTTCAGCGGCAGCAGGACGAACATCCTGGCCGCCCTCAACGGCCTGACCTATGCGCCGACCGCCAACTATTTCGGCTCTGACACCCTGACCGTGGTCGTGAATGACAACGGCAACTCAGGCACCTACAACACGCCGCAGTCCGACACGGAAACGGTGGCGATCACTGTCAATCCTGTGAACGACCTGCCGACAGTCGCCAACCTTTCCACCTCGGTGAATGAGGATGGAACGGCGACCTTCTCATTGTCCTCCAGCGACGTGGACAGCGGCACTTCATCCACGACGGACGCCCGGGTGACTCATTACTACATCAAGATTTACGCTGACAACAGTCCGACGACCGCCGGGCTCATGGGCACGCTCAAGACCAGCGACAACCAGACTCTGACAGCGGCGGGTTCTGTCGCCCCTGCCAGCTATCTGGGGCTTGGCGCCGGTGAGCATGTGATCACCGCGGCTCAGGCGACCAGCATGACCTACACGCCGCCTGCCAACTACAACTCGGCTCTGGCCGTGACGGGAACTGACTGGCGCAGCAAATTTGAGTTCAGGGCGATTGACATCGTCAGCACCGGTCTGGGCACGGCTTCGCTGAGCACCGCGACCGCCACGGAGACCATCACAGTCAACGCTGTCAACGATACTCCGGCCCTTTCCGGAACCAGCGACAAGGTTTACTTCACCGAGGGCGTGGGGCCGCAGGTCGTGGGAACCTCCGTGGTCCTGGATGCGGACGGTGACACGACGCTCGCCGACATGGAGCTGGTCACCCAGGGGGTGGACAACTACAACGGCACCACGCTGACCGTGCGCCGCACAGGCTCGGCGGTCGCCGTGGACCGTTTTGGGGTCAACAACGTCGGCAGTGTCACGGTGTCGGGAACCACCATCTCCTACGGAGGCACTGCGGTGGCCTCCATCACGAACAACAGCAGCACCGGCACGCTGGTTGTGACCTTCAACGGCAGCGCCACCCTGACGGCCGTGCACGGCGTGATGCGCAGTGTCAGCTACAACAACGTGGATGATGATCTCACGGGCGACATCGGCGTGCAGATGGTCTTTTATGATGACAACGTCTCCAGCGCTCAAGGCTCCGGAGGTGCACTGTCGAGCAACGCGCTATCCTTCACCGTCAATGTGACGAACATCAATGACGCCCCGACCCTGACCGGCGGCGCTTCCATCAGCGTCAATGAGGACAACACCTCGCCTTCGGGAGCCACGGTGAACAGCCTTCTGGCGTCCAGGTTTGCCGATCTCGACCCCAGCGGCGCAGGGGCGCAGTTTGTCGGCATCGCCATCACGGGCGACGCCAGCGACGCCGTCACGCAGGGCAAATGGCAGTATTCGTCGAATGGCACTGACTGGGCGGACGTGAGCTCGACGGCTGTCAGCACGACCAGCGCGCTGCTTCTCGAAAAGACCGCGCAGCTGAGGTTCGTCCCGGTCTCCGACTACAACGGCCGCTTCAACCAGGGCAACATCAGCCCGGGTTCGCTGACCGTGGTGGCGATTGATGGCAGCGGCAGCCGGACCTGGTCCACCCACGCCACGCGAAGCGTGGTGGACACGGTGACCGGATGGACGGGCAGCTCTGACATCGGGGCCTCCGCAAGCGCCGCCATCGCCGTCTCCGTGATCCAGGTCAATGATGCTCCGGTCATCAGCAACCTGGCCGACGACAGTCTCTTCACGGAAGCCTTTGGCATCAACGTCGCCGGTCCGTCGATCGTGCTGGATGACAAGACCGGGCTGCGGCAGCCGGCCACCCTCAGCGATGTCGAGCTGACGGTCCGCAAGGAGACGACGTTCAACGGATCGAAGCTGGTCGTGCGCGCAGGCACCCTGGCCCAGGGTGACACGGCGCTGGATGCCAAGGATTATTTCCTGCCCCAGACGGCAGGAGGCATCGCCATCGTCGGCTCCCTCAGCGAAGTCGGGCCTGGCGTCGAGGTTTTCGACAACGGCTCGGTCATTCAGTATGGCGGTGTCGTGGTCGGCACCATCACGCAGAACAGCGTGGGCACGGGCAAGCTGGTCATCACCTTCAACAGCAGCGCCAACAAGGCCTCGCTCGATGAACTGCTGCAAAACATGGCCTACTCCAATGGTGATCCCAAGCTCGCCTCCGGAATCAAGCCGATCACCTTCATCTTCTATGACGGCAACGGCAACGCCGGCAACTCCCAGGGCTCCGGAGGCGAGCTCTCCGGCCATGCCACGGTCAGCATGGACATCCTCGCCCGAAACGATGCACCCTTGTTCTCGCAGGGGGCGACACTGACGGCGGACGAAGGGGTCACAACGACCGCTTCCTCCTTCAGCACCCTTCTCGGAGCCTACTACTCGGATCCGGATGACATCTCCCCCAATCCGCTTGCCGCCGTCGCGCTGTCGGGTTTTGACAATGCGGGCAAAGGGCATTGGCAGGTCTCCTTGAATGGAACCACCTGGAAGAACCTGGCGGATGTCGGGCATGCCGTTGCCGACGGAGGCATCAGTCCTTCCAAGGCCCTGCTGCTGGCCACTTCGGCCAAGGTGCGCTTTGTGCCGTTTGATGAGGCGAACACGGACGCGGGAGCGGTGAAACCCTCCATCACCGTGCATGCCGTGGAGACCACTGTGCCTGCGGGCTCCGCCCTCATGCGCTCGCCATTGCCGACCGGGCTTGCCTATGATGGCAGCAACAATCTGACGGGCTCTGTCACGCTTACTACGGACCTCGCTCTTCCGGTCACTTATGACATGCATGTGGATCCTCTGAATGCGACGGCCGTGCTGGAGCGTCAGGACTCGCTGTTCTCGGTGGATGGCGTCCTGGTGCAGGTGACCCTCAAACCGCTCAATGACAATCCCGTGATTGCAGGTGCCGGGCTGCCCTCCACCTGGGATCCACGGGAACGCTCGCGCGCCTGGGCCTCGATCGCCTCCAGCGCCGACGGGATGAAGATCATTTCCGCCGTTGCCTCCAATGGCTACGTTTACACTTCAAGCGACCGAGGCACCACCTGGACCGAGCAGACTGGGGCAGGAAGCAGGAACTGGCGCGCTGTCGCATCGAGCGCTGACGGGGTGCATCTGGTGGCGGCTGCTGACAATGATCAGATCTATGTCTCCTCCGATTCCGGCGCCACCTGGTCGGCCACGGCGACGGTGAAGAACTGGACGGGCATCACCAGCAGCACCGACGGGCGTTATCTGGCTGCGGTTGCAGACAACGACTTCATTTATGTTTCCACGGACAGCGGCGCAAGCTGGCAGGCCCGCGAGTCCTCCCGTGGCTGGGTCAGCGTCACCAGCAGCGAGGATGGCTCCGTGATTGTCGCCGCTGACAGCGGAAGCAAGATTCATGTGTCCACCAATCGTGGCAGCACCTGGACAGCGCGTGCGGCGAACAACGCCTGGACGTCTGTGGCGGTCAATGGCAGCGGCACGCTCGTAGTCGCCACCATGACGGGCGGACAGATCCAGGTTTCGACCGATGCAGGCGCGACCTGGACGGCGGTGGAAACCAGTCGGAACTGGACATCAGCGGCCATCAGCCGTGACGGCCGCCGGATGTTTGCCGTGGCTGACAATGAACAGATCTACCACTCCTTCGACAGCGGTGTCACCTGGCAGGCTTCCGAAATCACACGCCCGTGGACTGATATTGCCTGCAGCGCGGATGGTTCCAGGATCATGGCGGCTGCTAGCATTGGCTTCATTTACCGGACTGCGCTTGAACGGCCGGCTGCCTTCTCAGGTGTCCTGGTCAAGAAGAGCCCGGCGGATGGTGGAGGCACCTCCTACAAGAAGCTGCTGACGAGCTTCACTCTGGGTGATCTTGACACCGCGACCACCAGCGACCTCGCCAGCGAGGTGTTCGGTGCAGGAACGGTTGAAATTGCATTCGCCAGCTTTGATGCCGGTGATGAATTCAGCATTGAGGATGCAGGGAGTGGCGCGGGCCAGATCGGCATCACTGGATCCACGGTGAAGTACGAGGGGCAGAGCTTCGGCAGCTTTGCAGGAGGCGGCGGCAGCAGCCTGGTGGTGACTCTAAATTCGGAAGCGACCTATGCGCAGGTGGAGGCTCTCGTCCGCGCGCTGCGTTACCGGAGCACCTCCATGACACCGCCCATGGGTAACAGAATCTACACACTGACCGTTTCGGATGGTGACAACACCGACGCAGATGGAGACACCGCCGGGGGGCCAGGGTCGCTGGCGACCACCATCTCGGCCAAGGGCTCCCTGGTGATCGCCGAGCAGTTCATCAAATTTGGCGCTCCCGGGGCAGATCCCACCCTGGGCCTGCTGGACTCCTCCATCATTCCCAACACCACCACGACGCCGGTGCTCTACTCCAACGTCTGCGAAAACCGTTTCGACGTTAAGCTTTCAACCCGGAATCTGGCCGGCAACGGCTTTGTCACCATTGGCGGCGAGGCCGGCTGGCTGATCAACGGCAGTGACAACGGCTCCACCGGAACCGTGACCTTCCGCTTCTATGAGCCCGGCACCAGCACGCTGAAGCCTCTCGACTTCATCTTCTTCAGCATTGAGGACGCCGAGCAGGGCGAGCAGTTTGTGGACTTCAGCTACTGGGATGCCGCAGGCGACCAGGTGTATCCGTCCGTGACGGATGCCTCCATCTTCAGCTACAGCAGCACTCCCATCACAAGTGCCGGCACGGTGGAGAACGGAGCTGCGCTTGTCGGCAAGCTGCAGACAGGCAAGTGGATGCGGGTTGACCTGAGAGGCACATCCATCACGGGCTTCCAGTTTGGTTATCGGAAGCGCTTCAGCGCAGCTGGATCCGTGGTGGTGACTCATCTCGGCGGATACCCCGTTGGCAGCACGCCCAATGCGCTTGACTTTGGCGGCAACTTCACGCCGATGATCATCAAGGCGAATGGCCAGGGACTGGGCACCCTTCCAGACTACACGGTGCAGGCGACCATGGATCCTTTGGTTGCCGGCGTGGTTACCCAGACTCCTGAACCAGGAACATCTCTTGCCTTGGGAGCTCACCGTGTTGCCTTGAATCTCGAAGCCTCCGATGGCCAGACGGCGTATCTGGGATTTGATGTCACCGTCGTTCCCTCCCAGCCGCCTGTGGTGACTGTGACGAGCCCGGCAGCGGCGGCGGTCAACGGCAAGTCCCCCTATCAAGTGAGGGGCAGGATCACCGACAACGAGGGTGCGGGCATCAGCTGGGTGAAAGTGGCTCTCAACGGGGGCGCGCCAGTGGCGGCGATGGTGGGTGCGCCGAATGCGTCGGGTGTCTCTGAATGGAGCCTGGACGTGACTCCTTTGTCGGGCAGCAACACGCTTGTGGTGACTGCGGAGGACAATAACGGGGTGTCAGCCAGCGCGGTGACCCGCGCGTTCACGTTCACCCGGCGGTATTCGCTTGAGGTGGCGCGCACGGCCCCTGCGGGCATCGGCCTGGACACGGCGGGCACGGTGACGCTGTCGGCTCTCAACTCGACAACCCTGACACCGACGACGGCGAATGCCAACCCGCGCACCTCGGAGGTGACGCCTGGTTTGGCGGTGACGCTGACGGCGGCGCCGAAGACGGGCTACATGTTCAGCCACTGGACGGGAGCACCGACGGGTGCCGTGGTGAGCGGTGCAGTGATGACGTTCACGATGCCGTCGGCGGACGTGGCGGGAGTCACGGCGCACTTTGTGTCGCGCAATCCGTTCCTGGCGCCAACGGGCCAGGGCAATGTGTTCTATGGACTCATCCAGCCGGTCAACGCAGCGGACAGGGGCAACGACACGGTGGGGTTCCTGACGGGGACGCTGACGGGGACGACGGGAGCGTTCACGGGCAAGGTGCTCGTGGGAGGCGTCAGCCAGTCGTTTGCGGCGACGTTCTTGGGCAACGGTGCCAGCCTGTTCTCGGTGGGCACGACGAAGCTGTCCGCCCTGAGCTTCAGCGGCTACAGCCTGACGCTGAGCTATTCGAGCGGAGCTGTGCAGGCGACGCTGACGAAGTCTGGCGTGGTGAGCAATGGCACGGCAAAGCGAGGGATCTACACGACTGCGAACAAGGTGCGAGCGGACCTGCTGAACGCGGGGGCGACCACCGGGTTGTACAACGTGGCGGTGACGTCGAAGGCGCAGGCGCCAGCGGCGGCCCTGGGAACGTATCCGCAGGGCGACGGCGTGGGCACGGTGACACTGAGCAACGTGGGACTGGTGACGTTTGCGGGCACGCTTGCGGATGGAACGGCCTACACGGCATCGAGCGGGCTGGTGAGCGGCGACGATACACCGGTGTTTGCGCAGCTGCTGACGGCGGGATCGACAACGCAGAAGGGTGGCAGCCTTGGAGGAGTCTTTGCGTTTGATGAGACAGTCACTGACAGCGATGTGACGGCGACGGACCTGCTGTGGATCCGTCCAGCGGTGACGGAGCTGACGGGAACGACGGTGAAAGCGCGAGCGACGCAGCTTTACACGGACGGCTGGCCGTCGGGCATCGTGGTGGACGCGGTGGGCGCCCTGTATGACAAGAGCGTGAAGGTGCAGGTGTCGCTGGACCTTGCGACGGTGGCAGCCGGGGTGAAGAACGCGGTGCTGGAGTTCACGGAAGGAAAGCTGACGGGCCCGGTGAGCCAGGACGGACTGAGGATCGTGGACAACGTGGTGGGCAAGGTGCCTGCGACGAATGCCGCGTTCACACTGGCGGTGACGTCTTCGACGGGGATGTTCAGCGGAACGTTCACGCCGAACTGGACGAGCGCCGCGACCGCGAAGCCGACGTTCAAGGGTGTCATCCTGCAGAAGGGTGCGTCGAAGGGTGGCTACGGCTACTTCATCAGCAACCGCACCACGGACACCGATCCTGAATCCGGCCGCGTCACCCTCGGCAAACCCTGAGGCTGAAGATGAGACGGTGCACAAGGCCGGCTTGGGGCGATGAGGCAATGCTGTTGTCTCATCGCCTGCGGAGGAGATTGACTTCATCCGGCTGAGGCGGGCCATGCATCGCCACCCTCAACAAAAGATGAAACATGGGTTAACCATTCCTGCGGCCAAGGCAAACCTCTGTGGATTCGTTAGTCGAGGATGTTCTGGATCAAGGCAAAGCTGGCATTTTATCCTTACTTAAACTCCGTGGAGGGAGAATGGATCCTCGTGGGTCGGGGGCAGAAGTTCTTCCTTGTGCTGACTTATGATCTAAGGTCCGACCGTGTGACTCTGGTTGAAATTGAAAAGGACGGCATCGAGCCCCAGGAGGAAGCGGCCTACACCCGCTTTGCGTGCAAAGGCGGGAGCTTGAGAGTGGGCGGGCCGGGCGGAGCGGCGATCAGCTTCGCCGACAGGCGTGAATTTGAAGAGCAGATGCCCATGTTTGCCGAATGATGCCATGTCGCACCCGGAGCAACATGGCCCGGGCTGTCATGAGCAGGCTTGTGGCTCGGTGGATTCCGCTTCAAGAACCGTGAAACAGGTGCCGGGTTCTTCCTCAAAAAGATTTGCCGGCATGAACGCCCGGTGAACGCCCGGTGATGTTGAATCCAAGGGAATGATGACATGGCGCCCCGGCGCTTGATGAAACACTGGAACGGCGAAGTGATGCATGAAGGCATCGCCTGAGGATTTAACCAGCCTTGGCTTCTGCCCGGTGCTGTTCGCAGTCAAAGTTTGCATCAGGGGCAGGATGGCACACAAACCTCGCGGCAGGCCACTCGCGCCTCGGGTTAACCAATTGTAGCGGAATGTTCCAGGCCCGCCCATCGCCGGCAGGATGCCTCCTGAAAGGAGATCACGCTGGATTGAAATCATGACAAGGCGGCTGGAGACAATCGTCTCCAGCCGCCGTCATTCGGGCCGTGCCCGTGGCTTAGTTCACGCTGATGCGTCGTGGCTGCGTCGCGGGCTTGAGCGGCAGTGTCAGGGTGAGCACGCCGTCCTCAAGGGAAGCGGCCAGGCTGTCCTCGTTCACCAGGGCGTTGATGCGCAGGTGGAGCTGGTAGCCCTGGGCGGGGAGCTCCTGGTGCAGAGGTTTCCAGGTGGACGGCACCTCGGAGCCGCGTTCGCCCCGGATGCTGAGCACGTCGTCGTGAAACTCGACGCTCACGCCGGTCTTCGCCACGCCGGGCATGTCCACGCGGATGACAAAGGCGTCATCCTTGCGGGCCACGGCATAGCGGGGCTTCTGCAGGCTTTCGGAAACGCCGGCGGCCGGCGTGGAGGCGGTGGGGTTGCATTGGGTGGTCATGATGAATGGCAGGTTGGAATTTGGGCTGCAGGGGTCAGTTCACGGAGATGAGGCGCGGTTTGCGCTGCTCCTGCTTCGGCAGGGTCACGGTGAGGATGCCGTCCTCCAGCTTCGCGCTGATGGCGTCTTCCCGGACGCTGTCGGGCAGGGAGATGGAGCGGGTCAGGGTGAAGGTGGATTCGGTGTCGCCATCCTTGTCTCGCCGTTCGGCGGACACGGACAGCACGCCTTCACGCACCTCGACCTTGACGCCTTCCTTCTTCACGCCGGGAACCTCGAAGCGGGCGTAGAAGTTGTCCGGGTCCTCGTGAAGGTCCAGGGCGAGGCGGCTCAAGGGGGCGGTGGCCGCCGGGAAGAAGTCCTCAAACAGCTGCGCCATGGCCGGCAGTCCCGCGAAGGGCTGACGAAGCCAGGGGCCGAAGTCGGCGACACGTCCAAGGTTCAGGGATGGGGTGTAACGGGCGAGTTTCATGGGGTGTGGTTTGTGGGGTTGTCAGTTTTTGACGGGTTCATGACCCTGCATGCGGCGTGCCAGGACCCTGACCTGGGTTCGCACAACGTTCAAAATCAATGCCATGCATCCAAATCGCCTATCCAAAAGGGTTTCAAAAAAGTGTCATCCTGGCCTTTTTGTCACCCTTGGGCGCGGGCAAAAAATGCGCATTCTGGCACTTGGCCCGGGCATTGTCGGCCGGGCCGGGTTCTGGTCGCATCGTTTGTTTGGATAAAGCCGCCGTCCCAGGGCCGTAGGTGGCACATGTCCTCGATTCTCCAGGCTCCCTCCCAGGTGCGTTGCGCCGGTCCGCTTTCGCGCCGCGGCTTCATGCAGTTCGGCCTCGCCGGCATGGCGACGCTGAGCTGGCCCGCGCTGCTGAGGCTGCAGGCGGCGAATGCGCAGAAGCCCAAGGGCGAGCGCAAGTCCATCATCATGGTCTGGCTTCCAGGCGGGCAGTCGCACATCGACACCTACGATCCGAAGCCGGATGCGAGCAGCGAGTACCGCGGCCCCTTCAAGACCATCTCCACCAAGGTGCCGGGCACGATGTTCACCGAGCTGCTGCCGATGAACGCGAAGATCGCCGACAAGTTCACGGTGCTGCGCTCCATGAACCAGACGGCGGGCGGGCATCCGGCCGGCACGATGCAGATGTTTTCAGGCGACAAGGACACGCGTGACAAGCCGAAGCCGAGGCTGCCCGACTGGATGTCGGTGGCGCACTACCTGCGCGCGCAGGAGGCCGGAAGGAGCAATCCGCTGCCCAACTACATCGGCGTGCCGCCCGCCTCCCCGGAGTATTCCAGCCCGGCCTACCTGGGCGACGCCTATGCGCCCTTCTCCGTGAGCGACGATCCAAACCGGCCGAGCTTCCAGGTGCCTAACATTGGATTGGAAGACGAGGCGGAGACGCGCCGCCTGAGCGACCGCATCGCGCTGCGCCGCCGCCTGGACCGCATGGAGCGAGCGTTCGACCGCGAGGGTGAGCTGGGGGCGCTCGACGAGTTTGAGGCCCAGGCCGCCACGCTGCTCACCAATCCAAACACGCGTGACGCCTTTGACCTGGGCAAGGAGGACGCCGCCACGCGCGATCGCTATGGCCGCAACCGCTGGGGCCAGCAGCTGCTTCTCGCCAGGCGCCTGGTCGAGGCCGGGGTGGAGATCGTCACCAGCAGCCTCAGCGGCCCTTTGTGCGGCCGAGTGCAGAACTGGGACGACCATGCCGTGAACCAGCATCAGTTTGAGGCGCTGCGCTTCCGCATGCCGACCTACGACCGCGCCGTGTCGGCCCTCATCGAGGATGTCTATGCACGCGGGCTCGACAAGAAGGTGCTGGTCGTGGTCACCGGCGAGTTCGGCCGCACGCCGAAGATCAGCTTTGACCGCAGCACGGGCGCCGGGGATGCCAGCGCCCCTGCAGGAACGCTGCAGCCGGGCCGCGACCACTGGCCGCGCGCCTTCACCAACATCTGGGCCGGCGGCGGCATTCAGACCGGCGGTGTCATCGGCGCCAGCGACAAGCGCGGCGAGGACGTGGTGGAGCGCCCCTGCAACGCCAGCGACTTCCTGGCGACGATCTACCACCATCTCGGCATCGACTACTCGAAGATCACCCTCGACGATCTGAACGGCCGCCCCGTCCACATTGTGGAGAACGGCCGCGCGATCCCGGAGCTGATTTCGTAAAGCAGCTCAGGTCACTTACTTCAGGCGCCAGTGCGCCTGGCGCAGGACGGCCAGCTTCGGCTCCGCCATGGTTTCATACCAGACGGTGACGAGGCCGCCGTCGGCCAGTTCGACCGTGCTCGGATAACCGAGGTCGCCGCCCTTGCCGTCGCCGGAGATCACCATGGCCTCGCTCCAGGTGCGGCCGTTGTCGCTGCTGATGCGTGCCTGGTTGCCGAAGGGCGGGCGGCGGTGGCCGTAGGTCATGAGCAGGCGGTTGTCACGCAGCCGCAGCAGGTGGGAGGGCAGGCCGTAGCAGATGGGACGCGGCTCGCTCCAGGTCCTGCCGCCGTCGCGGGATTCCGACTGCAGGGTCCAGCCGGCGTTCTCCTTGTTGTGGTTGCGGATCTGCGCGATGAGGGTGCCGTCGGCCGCCTCCACGGCGTGCAGCTCGTGATAGCTGGCCACGGGGTCGTCACCCTTGCGGGCCGGGATTTCCGCCAACCAATTCCATGTCAGGCCGTCGTCCTTGGATTCACAGACGCCGATCTTCTTTTCGCCGGTCCAGAGCTGCTTGCCGGCGTAGAGCAGCCGGCCGTCCTTGAGCTGGACGGGGCCGTGCGGGCTGTTGACGATCGTGGGGATGCGGGGGGACCAGGTGAGGCCGCCGTCGGTGGAGCGCAGCGCCCATTCGCCGAGCTCAGCCTTGCGGCCTGCGGCGTCGAGGCGTGCATGGGCGGCCTGCCAGCGGGCGAGCTGGTCCGGCTTCATCGCCTTGGTCTGCCAGCCTTTCGGCTTGAGCTCGGCAAAGGAGGCCTGCTTCTCCAGGTAGGGCTCATAGGCCAGGGAGGTGAAGGTGGTGACGAGCAGCGTGCCCTTTGCGGTTTCCAGCACGCCGGAGTCGCGGTCATCGATGGCGCTGTCGAGCAGCACGCGCGGGAAAGTCCAGGTTTTGCCGTCGTCACGCGAGGTCATGCCATGCACCTGGCCGAAGGGGCAGACATGGGCTTCACGTCCGCCCGACCAGGTGACCCAGAGTTCGCCGTTGGCCCGGCGGGCGAGGGTGGACCAGCCGTGGTAATATTCGGGCTGCTGGGAGATGACCTTCGTTTCCAGGACCTCGAAGGCCGGAGGTTCGGCGGCGGGAAGAAGGGCGGCGGCGAGCAGGAGGGCGGGGAGCAGCGGTCGGTGCATGAACAAGTTACGCGGAGTCCGGTGAAGCTTTGCGTTGTCACGGCAGGAGACCACGCTCCTGTCCGGCTCATGGCCGCACACGCAGACAGCTTTTCCCTCCAGACCCGGGGCAAGGGGACCTATGAAATCACGGAACATTGCGCCCGGGTTGTCCGTGACTCCGGCATCCGCACGGGCATGGCGACGGTGTTTGTCCGGCACACGAGCTGCAGCCTGGTGATCTTTGAAAACGCCGACCCGTCGGCGCGCACGGACCTGCATGCCTTCTTCGACCGTCTGGTGCCCGAGGACACACCCTACTTTGTTCATACTTACGAAGGTGCGGACGACATGCCCAGCCATCTGCGCATGGCCCTGACACGCACCAGCGAGGTGATTCCGGTGGTGGACGGCCGCCTGGCGCTTGGCACCTGGCAGGGCGTCTTCCTCTTTGAGCACCGCCGCGCACCGCACACGCGCAGCATCGTCGTCAGCGTGGTGGGTGAGTGAACCGGATTGCCGGCGCGATGAATGCTCGGGCCCTGACGGCCCGTAGGTAGGAGGAAGAAACCCTGCCTGTCACCGTGAAGCACGCCGCCCTCCTCGCCTTCGCCAGCCTTGTCGCGCCCCTCAGCGCCGCCGATCTGGACTACTACAAGGACATCTACCCGTTCCTGAAGACGAACTGCATCTCCTGCCACAACAAGACCACCACCAAGGCGGATCTGAACATGGAGACGCCGGAGCTGATGATCAAGGGGGGCGAGTCCGGCCCTTCCATCGTTCCGGGAAAAAGCGGAGAAAGCCTGGTCGTGCTCGCCTCGCTGCACAAGCAGGACATGGAGATGCCACCGCCTAACAACAAGTCTGGGGCCGTGGACCTCAGCCCGGCCGAGGTCGCCCTGCTGAAGCAGTGGATCGACCAGGGGGCGAAGGGCTCCGTGCAGCAGGAGCGCGCCGTGGTGCTCCAGGCCTTCGCCGCCAGCGTCGACCCGATCTACTGCGTGGCGATGTCGAAGGACGGCCGTTATGCGGCCTGCGGACGCTCGAACCGGATCTATCTCTATGACCTCGCCACGCGCTCGCTGGTGGCGCAGTTCAGCGACCCGGCGGAGAAAAACGGCGCCGCGCACCGCGCCCTGGTGCAGTCGCTGGACTTCAGCCCTGACGGCAAGCACCTCGCCAGCGGCAGCTACAAGGAGGTCAAGCTGTGGCGCCTGGACACGCGCCATGGCGGCGCGCAGCTCGCCGCGGCAAGGCCGGTGGACGCCGCCCTGGTGGAGAAGCTGGCCGCCGCAGGCAAGGTGGCGGTGCTCGCCAGCGCCTCCTCCGCCGACGGCCGGCAGGTGGTCACGGCCGGCGCGGACGGCGTGGTGCGCGTCTGGGATGCGGTCACTGCCAAACCCACGATGGAACTGCGCGGCACGCTGGCCGCCAGGGACCAGGCGGCCGTGCTGGAGAAGACCGTCGCCGCGCAGGCGCTGGAGCAGTCGTTTCAAAAGGCCGAGATCGCCCGCATGGAGGCGCAGGACAAGGCGCTCGACGTGCTGCTTGGCAAGGCGAAGGAGGCCATCACGGCGATGAGCAAGGTGCTGCCGGAGAAACAGAAAGCCGTGCCGCCCACCACCGAGGCGAAGACGGCGGCGCAGAAGGCCGTGGATGAAATCCAGGCCAGGGCAAACGCGACACCCGGGGGCAAGCCTGACGCGGCCCTGGTCAAGGAGCTCAAGACCGCCCAGGACAAGCTGATCACGGCCAAGATGAGCGAAGTGTCCGCGCTGGCGGCCGTGACCGCCGCCGAGAGCAACGTCAAGGATGCCGAGGACGACGTGAAGCGCATCACCGAGGCCAAGGCGAAGAACGCCCGGGACATTGCCGCCGCGAACAAGGCCGCTGAGGCGGCGAAGGCGGTGCAGGACAAGGCCGCGGCCGACCTCGCTGCGTTGAAGCAGGCCCTGGCCAAGCCGGGCGCGAAGCCGGTGGCGGTGGCATTTTCCAGCGATGCCCAGCGTGTGGCGGCCTGCTTTGAAGGCGGCGTCCTGCGGGTCTGGGCCGTGGCCACGGGGCTGGTGATCGACGAGTCCAGCGCTCCCCAGGCGACGACCACGCTGCATCCGGCCGCCGACGGCAGCTTTGTGGTGACGCAGATGATGAGCCTGACGGCGGGCAGCCAGCCGGCCTGGACGCTGGAACGCAAGCTGGCGGGGACGGGCCTGTTCCAGGACCGCGTCAATGCCGTGCGCTTCAGCCCCGACGGCAAAACCCTGGCCACGGGCGGTGGCGAGCTCTCACGTTCCGGCGACATTGTCCTGTTCGATGTGGCGAGCGGCAAACCCGTGAAGACCTGGAAGGAGCATCACAGCGACAGCGTGCTGTGCCTGGACTTTTCGCCCGATGGCAAACGCCTCGCCTCCGGGGCGGCGGACAAGATTGCGCGCATTGCCGACGTCGCCACCGGCAAGGTGCTGAACACCTTTGAAGGCCACACGCATCATGTCATGGGCGTGGCCTTCCGTGCGGATGGCCGCGTGCTGGCGACGGCGGGCGCCGACGGCGTGGTGTCGTCCTGGGACCTCCTCATCGGCGAGCGGAAGAAGAAGATTGAAGGCTGGACGAAGGAGGTCACCTCACTGCAGTTCGTCGGGGCCACCAACCAGATCGTCACCTCCGCCGGCGACAACCGCGTGCGTGTGGTCACGGATGACGGTGCCGAGGTCCGCAGCATCGCCAGTTTGCCCGACTACATGCAGGCCAGCGCCAGCACGCCGAACGGCGGCCTCATCATCGCCGGGGGTGAGGACAGCCTGCTGCGGGTCTGGGATACCAGCAACGGCAAGGAGCTGGCCGCCTTTGGCTCGAAGTAAAAAGGCTGTGAAGGCTCATTTGAAGACCACGTCCACGCCCATCGCGCTTTTGGAGGCGAAGCCGGGGATGAGGTCGGGTTTGCGGGCGGAGATCAGGCGGTAGATCAAGGAGAGGCCGTTGAGGATGACCAGGTGGTCGATCACGCGATAGCCGCGCTGACGTCGCAGGAGAAAGGCCGCCGCCCAGGCCAGGTAGCGTGGGTTCAGCATGAGCGGCTTGAAGTCGGTCTTGATGCGGTAGCGTGCGTGCAGGCCGCGCTTGGGATAACGGGTCTTGTAGGCAGTCTTGGCGGTGAGGATCCGGGCTTCGATGTCCGGGCTGTTCTCAGCAAAGCAATACTCCCGGGCCAGGGCGAGCAGACGAAAGGTGTCGCGCATGTAATGGATGTCCTCGACGGGCACGCCGGCGCGCTGAGCCAGCCCGTCCATGCGGTCGAGGTTGTCGAGGCATCGCTGGGCGCCGCGCAGGGCGGCGTCGGCATCGCGCACGAAATGACGGAGCAGGCGGCGCAGGCTGTGGGAGATGAAGATGTTGCCCCAGTAAACCTGAAGGATGGGCGGGATGCGCACGCGGCGGAAGAAGAGCTTCTGGCGTGCATATTCCTCAACGTAGAGCAGTTCGTTGATGCATTCATCGGCCAGGCGCAGCAGCTCCAGGAGCGCGTCGGCATCGCCAAGGCGGCGTTCCCTGGCAAAGGCGCGCACGGCGTCCTCGGCCAGCCAGCCATCCTTCATGACATGCAGGGTCACGAAGGTGTTGAGGTCGGTCCAGACGGCCTCGGGATCGAGGAAGGCCAGCCGCCGGAAGGGCACCCAGCCGCCGGTCTGGCACCAGACCATGAAACCGATGACGTTGTCGGCCTGGCGCAGCTCACGGGCAAAGTGCTCATGCATCCAGGCGACCGGGCTGGGATACTCGCCGCAGCCCTCGTATTCACGACGGGACTGCAGCTCCACGATCTTGGGCAGCGGGGTGCGGAAGAAGTTCCGGTTCAGCGGCAGGTAGCGGAAGAAGTCGCTCTCTCCATGCTTCATGGAGATGACGAGCGCCGGGCTGGTGAGGCCGTCAAAGACGCGCGCAAAGGTGCCGCGATGCCACATGAGATCGCCGATGGGATAGGCGCCCACGGTCCAGGTGCGGAAGATGAGCCGACGGCCGTGTTTCTCAAAGACGGGCAGCAGCTCCTGAAGAAAGCGGCGTGCGTCTTCGGCGGTCTTGATGACGAGCTGGCTGTGGAAGTCATCCTTCACATCCCTGCCGTCAGACTCACCGATGCGCACGATGACGCCGGCGACCTCGGGAAAGTCGATGAAGAACTGGTCGAGCAGCTCCGCGAGGTAGCTGTTCACGCTCCTGCGGCGGATGCGCAGGCTCTTCAGCAGCCAGGGTGTGGCGGAGAACACATCCATGGTCACATGCACGCGCAGGCCGGACTTGTGCAGGACGTCAAGGCAGCGGCGCATTTCGGTGCGGTAGCGGGCGATGCGGGCGCGCACCTCCGGCTCCAGGAAAGCGTGGTCGGCCAGGTGCGCCACGTCGTCGATGGAGGCGGCGTTGAAGCCCCACGCCGCGGCCTGGCGGGCCAGCACGTTGAGTTCACGGCAGACGTTTTCCCACCAGGCCGCGCCCTGGCGTCCGGCATGATCCCAGGGGATCTTCGACCAGTTGATGACGCGCCGCTGATAGCCGCGGAAGAACGGCCCGATGGCATCGATGAGGCAAAGCTGGTTCACGAACGCGCTGCGTTGCGGCAGCCACCGTCACACGCAATGCCGTGCTCGTGACGGATTCGTCACTTCAGCTTGGCCGAGACCACACGGTGATAGACCCGGCGTTCTCTTCGCCGAGTCCAAAGGATCAGGAATTCATCGTTCAAGGTTTCAATCTCATCCCTGTCAACAGTGCCGGATGGAATCCGTCGTGATTTGGTAAACTCCCAGAGCAATAGCGTCGGGCCGATGTACTGATTCTTGATGTTCCATTCGCCCTCGAAAGCATCCCGTATGGAGGGCCCTTCTTGAAGGCTTCCGCTAAACCTGCCCGATTCCAGGAATGTGATGGTTGCGTAGGTGCCGCCGATCCTGCATCGCCAGACTCCCGGGAGCTTGCTGGAGTTGATGTCCGGCGTGACAAACGGGTCCGTGGCGTAGGCCATGGACTGCGCACAACATGTGCCCAGCAGAGACATGGCCAGCCGGCGTTTCATAAAGGACTCACTTCAGCTTCCAGAGCGTCTTGTCGCTGCGGACATAGACGGCGCCTTTGCTGATGGCGGGGGTGCAGAGCAGGGTGTCTTTCAACTCGACGCTGTGCACGACCTCGCCCTCGCTGGCGGTGGTGTCCACAACTTGGAAGTCGCCGCGCTCGCTGACGATGTAGATGTATTTTCCGGCGGCCACGGGCGAGCCGCTGAAGGGGCCCTTGAGGCGCAGCTTCCAGGCTTCGTCACCATTGGACAGGGCGGCCTTCACCAGCACCCCCGCGCCGTTGAGGACGTAGATGGAGTCGCCAAGCACCAGCGGGCTGCCGGTGCCGGGCTTGAGGCCGCTGGCGCGCCAGAGCTGGGACACGGCGCCCTTTTCAGGCACCAGGGCGGTGACGCCGTTGGAAGGCACGTAGATGGCGTCCTGGGTGACGGCGGAGCTGGGGATGGTGGCCGCACCGTCGGTGTAGTCCCATTCAACGGCGCCGGTGCGCGGGTTCACGCCGGTCAGGCCCTTGCTCGACTGCAGGGCGACGGCACCCTTGTAAACCACGGCGCTGGTCCAGTTCGCGGCCTTGGGGCGCTCCTTCTTCCAGCGGTTTTTGCCGGTGGCCGCGTCAATGCCGACGGCGATGGACTCGCTGTCGTTCTCCGCCTGAATCACCACCGTGTCGCCGACCACCACAGGCGATGAGGACATGCCGAGGCTGTTGCTGGCGTTGGCGTAATCAAAAGTCAGTCCACGCAGCCAGAGCAGGTTGCCGGCGAGGTCAAAGGCGAAGAGGTCGTTGGAGGAGTAGATGGCGAAAACGCGCTCGCCGTCGCTGCAGGGCGTGGGTGCGGCCACGCTGGTCTTGTTGTGCGACATGGTGCGGCCGGTGGCCTTCATGACGCGCTCCCAGAGCTTTTTGCCATCATTCGCGCTGAAGCAGAAGACGTGCAGGTTCGACTGGTCGGGGCCGCTGGAGCAGGTGACGAAGACCTTGTCGCCGACGACGATCGGGCTGCTCAGGCCGCGGCCGGGCAGCTCCGCCTTCCAGTCGATGGCGACCTTTGGTCCCGGGGCCTGGGCTTCGGTGGAGACGGCGGAGGCATTTGGCCCGCGGAACTGGAGCCAGTCGGCGGCCGGGGAGGTGCCGCACAGGACGGCCGAGGTCAGAAGGGTGAGGGGAAGCTTCATGGTGCTTGGATCGAGGAATGTCATTGGGCTCACTTGCTGGCCAGGATCGCCGTGCCGGTGTCGTCGCAGATGCGGAGCTGGAACTGCCATTCGACGGTCCAGGTCTCGGTCTGCTCGTTCTGGCAGCACTTCACCAGGATCTGGTTTTTGCCCTTCTTCAGCTTCACGGGCAGCTTGTACTGGTCGAGCTTGGCGCCGCGGTGGTATTCGTCACGGGCGAAGATGAGCTGGCCGTTCAGCCAGACCTTCCAGCCGTTCTTGCAGCCCAGGCGGATCTGGGCGTCGCGCTCCTCGGCGGAGTCAAACTCGGTGTAGGCATAGCCGGTGACTTCCTTGAGCATGGTGTAGGGCTTGTTGAAGTCGATCTGGCCATACTCGTCCGTGCTGGTGAAGTCGGTCCATTTCACGTCGCCGTTCTTGCCGGGGTAACTGGCGCCGAGATCGACCTTTTCCTCGGGCGGGAAGACGGTGTCGAAGCCCTTGCGCTCGACGTTCGTGAACGGTGCGATGAGCTTCCAGCTGCGCACGAAGCCGAAGTGCGTCGGCAGGTCCACCGGGCTGCCGAGGTCCTTGAGTTTCTTGGCGAGATCCTTGATCTGATCCTCATCGCGGGCGCCTTTCATGGCCTGCTGGTAGGAGGCCAGGGCCGCGTCTTTTTTGCCCTGGGCGAGCGCCTCGTCGCCGGCGCTGGTGAGCTTGGCGACCGGATGGCGGCGCAGTTCGCTGCTGGGGTCTTCGAGCAGGCCGGGCGTGAGTTTTTCCGCCAGGGCGGGTTCGGCGTGCTGGAGGAGGTCGAAGGCGACGACGCGGGGGGCGGGGCTGTTTTTCGTGTCGAGCAGGAAGCCCTTTACGGCATCGACCGGCAGCTTCTTCGCAGCGATCGCCTGGTCGGCGACGACGCCGATGGCGGCGCGCAGCCAGTTTTCGGCGAGCGGGTTGGCGCCGTTCATGGCGGCGAGGATTTCAGGCAGGGCGGCGGGGTTGGCCTTGGCGATCTGCTGCCAGGCGGCGGTGGCTTTTTCATTGCCTTCGCCCTCCTTTTGCACGGCGCGCAGGTCAGCGAGGGGCTGTTCGAGGCTCGCGGCGGAGACCAGGCCGGGGCCGGAGGCAAAAAGAAGACCGAGAAGGACAGGGAATTTCATGCAGGAAAGCGGATGCTACCTGCAAAGTACGCCGCCGGACAAGAGTCCGTTTCGACGATTGGGACTGTGAACATGGACAGGATGAGACAAAAGGTCTGTCCCATTATGGATGTTTGATGAGCATGAGAAGCTGGAGTGAACCCCAAGACGGTCCCAACGGGTGCCACCTTTTTGAAATGAGTGGATCCCTTGAACCTTGGCCATTCAGGAGCGTCCATGACACCCGCAAGGTGTCATGGACAAAATGATTCCGTTCCTCAGCTTGCAGAGGGGTCACTTTCTACGCATCACTTGAACAGCTTGGACCCTCCGACCGATCTCCCCCCCGCCGCCTCCACTCCGATTCACGATGCCCGTGAAGCGCTGCGGAAGTACTTCGGCTTTCGGGAGTTCCTCGACGGTCAGGAGTCGGTGATGGCCAACATCCTGGCTGGCCGCGACACCCTGGTCATCATGCCCACCGGCGGCGGCAAAAGCCTCTGCTACCAGCTCCCCGCCATGGTCATGGACGGCGTCACAGTCGTCGTCAGCCCGCTCATCGCCCTCATGAAGGACCAGGTGGACGCCCTGGAACGACGCGGCATACCCGCCACCCTCATCAACAGCACCCTGACGCTGGCCGAACAGCAGGAACGCATCGCCGCCCTGCGACGAGGTGAGTACAAGCTCGTCTACGTCGCCCCGGAACGCTTCCGCAGCCGCATGTTCACCAGCACCATGCGCCAGGTGGAGATCGCCCTCTTCGCCGTCGATGAAGCTCACTGCCTCTCCCAGTGGGGCCACGACTTCCGCCCCGACTACTTCCGCCTCGACGAAGCCCTGGAACAGCTCGGACGACCGCAGGTCGTCGCCCTCACCGCCACCGCCACGCCTGAGGTCCGCGCCGACATCCTCAAGGTCCTGGCCCTGCGCGACCCCTTCATCACCATCCGCGGTTTTCAGCGGCCAAACCTGAGCCTCAACGTCCTCCACACGAAGAAGGGCGACGACAAGTACAGCCGCCTCAAGGAGATCATCCGCGACCATCGCAAGGGCATCATCTACTGCGCCACCCGCAAGCGCGTCGAGGAGGTCGGCGAGGCCCTGAAGGACATGGGCATCCGCGCCGTCCAGTACCATGGCGGGCTCGATGACAAGGAGCGTGAGGAGCGCCAGAACCGCTTCATCAGCAAAAAGCACGACATCGCCGTGGCGACCAACGCCTTCGGCATGGGCATCGACCGGTCCGACGTGCGCTTTGTCGTGCACTTCGACGTGCCAGGCAGTGTCGAGGCTTACTACCAGGAAGCCGGGCGCGCCGGCCGT
Organism: uncultured Prosthecobacter sp.; assembly: GCA_964642905.1. GTDB lineage: Bacteria > Verrucomicrobiota > Verrucomicrobiia > Verrucomicrobiales > Verrucomicrobiaceae > Prosthecobacter. Next base: position 34,752 of record CAZXPU010000010.1, on the reverse strand, counting down.
GACGGCGAGCCGTCCTGGTGCGAGCTTTTTTTCAACTTCGCCGACACCAAGACGCAGGAGTTTTTCCTCGATGGCGCGAACCCCGGCATCGACGTCATCCAGAGCATCTACCAGGCCCTGCTCAACCAGGCCAACGCGCAGAACGAGGTCGAGGCCAGCATTGAGGACCTCACCGACTACGCCGGGCTGAAGAACAGCATGGCCGTCAGTTCCTCCCTCGGCCATCTGGCCCGCGCGGGCTACATCGAGCGCTACGACATCCCGGGCCGACGCATCCGCGGCACCCGCCTGCTTCAGCCTGACATCCTGACCCGCGACCTGAAGCTTGACGCCTCCGCCATCCGTGAAAAGGAGCGCCGAGACCGCTCGAAGCTGAAGGCCATGATCGACCTCTGCTATGACGAGCAGCGCTGCCGGCAGCAGCAGATCCTGGCCTACTTTGGCGAAGCCGAAAGCCAGCCCTGCGGCACCTGCGACATCTGCCGCCGCGACGGCGTGCAGGTGGAGCGCGAGGGCGGCGCGGATGAGGTGCTCATGCTGCGCCAGGCGCTCAGCGGCATCGCCCGCATGTCCCTGAAAAACGCCGACGGCCACTGGGAGGCGCGCTATGGCAAGGGCCGCATCATCCAGATGCTCGTCGGCAGCCGCTCCAAGGAGGTGCTGGATGCCGGGCTCGACCAGCTCAGCACCTACGGCCTGCTGAAAAAGACCGGCACCAGCGCCCTGCATCCCTTGTTCGCTGAAATGGAGAAGCAGGGCCTCATCGAGACCAGCACCGGCGAATACCCGCTGGTCACGCTCACCGCCCGGGGCGCCGAGGTCATGCGCACCGGGGCCAACGTCCGCATGCTCTGGCCGAACACCGCGTCAAAGGCCGAGTCGCCGCTGAAACCCGGCGCAAGGCTTCCCGAGGCCGGCCTGGGCACCAGCGAGCTGGGCTTTGACGACGCCCTGTTTGAAAAGCTCAAGCATCACCGCAGCGTCCTCGCCCAGTCCGAGGGAGTGCCCGCCTACCTGATCTTCAGCAACCAGACCCTGGAATTCCTCACCCGCCTGAAACCCCGCACCCTGGCCGACGGCATGAAAATCCGCGGCGTCGGCGAAAAGAAGGCCGGCACCTACCTGCCCGACTTCATCCGCATCATCCAGAAGCACGGCTGAGCTCCTGGCGCGGGCGGAACGCCAGTTGTCATCCTGGCACAGGCGAATACTGTCCGCCCCCTCCCATGCCCCGCGTTTACATCAAGACCTACGGCTGCCAGATGAACGAACGCGACACCGAGCAGGTGTCGCAGATGTTCACCGAGCGCGGTTACACCATGACGTCCACCGACGAGGACGCCGACGTGGTGCTCATCAACACCTGCTCCGTGCGCGACCAGGCGGAGCAGAAAGCCGTGGGCAAGATGGGCATGGTGCGCCGCCGCCGCATCCCCCTCGTCACCGGCTTCATGGGCTGCATGGCCCAGAGCCGCGGCTCCGAGCTTGTGGACAAGGTGAACGTCGATCTCGTCGTCGGCACGCAGAAGTACCACCGCGTCGTCGACTACGTGGACGAGATCATCCGCGCCAAGGAGCAGCGCCTGATGGACGAGGAGCGCTTTTCCATCGTCGACATCGACGAGGAGGAGGCCAGCCAGAACACCATCCGCGACCACACGCTCAGGCCGGACCAGGGCAGCGCCTTCGTCAGCATCATGCAGGGCTGCAACATGAAGTGCACCTTCTGCATCGTGCCCTACACCCGCGGCGGAGAGCGCGGCCGACCCATCGCCGACATCGTCGAGGAGGTCAGGCGCCTCGCCGACCGCGGCGTCAAGGAGGTCACGCTGCTCGGCCAGATCGTCAATCTCTACGGCCGTCATGAGTTCCCGATGCAGGACGGCAAAAGCCCTTTCGTGCAGCTGCTCGAGGCCGTGCATGGTGTCTCAGGCATCGAGCGCATCCGCTTCACCAGCCCGCATCCCATCGGTTACAAGAAAGATCTCATCGAGGCCTTCACCTACCTGCCGAAGCTCTGCGAGCACGTGCACCTTCCCGTCCAGAGCGGCAGCGACGAGATCCTGAAGAAGATGCACCGCCCTTACACGGCGGCGAAGTTCACCGAGCTTGTCGAGCGCATCCGCGCCGCCCGCCCCGGCATCGCCGTCACCACCGACGTCATCGTCGGCTTCCCGGGCGAAACTGAGAAGCACTACCTGGAGACGCGCGAGATGTTCGACCGGCTGAAGTTCGACAACGCCTTCATTTTTCGTTATTCCAAACGCCGCGGCACGCCTGCCGCCGACATGCCTGATGAAGTCCAGGTCAGCGAGAAGGAGAAGGAGCGCCGCAACCAGGACCTGCTCGCCCTGGTCAACGCCCACGCCTACCCGCGCTACCAGGAGCTCATCGGCCAACGGGTTGAGATCCTCTGCGAAGGCCCGAGCAAGACCAACGAGTCACGCCTCACCGGCCGCACCCGCACCAACCGCATCGTGGTGTTCGACGGCAATCCAGCACGCCACACCGGGCAGATCTTTGACGTGAACATCACGAACTGGGCAAACTTCACCCTCTTCGGCGACCCTGTCCTCAACGACGACCCGGCCTGATCCACGCAGCAGCCTCTGAGAGAAAGTCGTGCCGGGCTTCAGCCCGTCACAACCCCGTTTCCCCCAAGCAGCACCCAAGATCTCCCACGCGCTCATGAGCTGAAGCTCATGACGACTTTCCTTCGCAGTGCGATCCCTGCCGTGGACGAGGGTTTACGAACCCTCTGTCAGCGCAGCTTCAGCCTCTGGCCGGGACGGATGAGGTCGGACTTCAGGCCGTTGAGCGCCTTGATCTTCGCAACGGTCGTCTTGTTCTTCAAGGCGATGCCATACAGCGTGTCGCCCTTGGTCACGGTGTGTGAGCTGCTGCCGGTGGATTTTTTCGCGGTGGTCCTCGACTTGGAGGACTTCGGCTTGCTGCTGCTCGAAGCCACCGTTTTCCGGGGTGTCGAGCTGGATGAAGAAGTCGTCGTCGTCTTGGTCGGTGTATGGCCGGCGGCCTTGAAGGCGTAAGGATCCGCCTCCGCAGGCGCCACCGGTGTTTCATAGCTCGGCGCAGATCCCGACAGGCGTCCGGGCTGGTCCGGGTAGGGGTTGTAACCGCCGTCAGACGGGTAGTTCATCACATACGGATCATTGCCGCCGCTGCTTTTTTTAAACGGGTTCTGCCCGTTCTGGCAGGACACCAGGATCACAGACGCGGAAGCGAGGGCGAGAAGACGGCGGGCGGGGATCATGAATCGGGATGATGAAAGGGCTTCGTCCTGGGGCAGGAGCCGGAGTATGGGTTTTTGAATCTGGTTGTTCAACCTGAAATCCGGCGGCTGACTTCCGGACAGGTGCCGACAGGTGTCTGCCGGCATCCGTCCTGAAGCCCCACAGGGGTGCATCGATGCAGGATCAAAGGCCCAGGTCAGTCACCGCGCCATGGCTGGCGTCGCTGCTAAGCTTGGCGAACTTCGCCAGCACGCCATGGGTGTAGCGGGGCTTCGGCTGTTTCCACTTCGCCAGGCGTTCCTTCAGCTCCTTGGCCGGAATGCCCAGGGTGATCTCACGCTTGACGGCGTCGATGGTGATCGGGTCGCCGTTTTTGATGACGGCGATCGGGCCGCCGACGAAGGCCTCGGGGGTGACGTGGCCGACCACGAAGCCGTGGCTGCCGCCGCTGAAGCGGCCGTCGGTGATGAAGGCGACTTCCTTGCCGAGGCCCTTGCCCATGATGGCGGAGGTGGGGGAGAGCATCTCGCGCATGCCGGGGCCGCCTTTCGGGCCTTCCATGCGCACGACGATGACATGGCCCTTTTTGACCTTGTCGTTGAGGATGGCCTGGAGGGCGGCTTCCTCGGACTCAAACACGATGGCCTTGCCGCTGAAGCTGAGGCCTTCCTTGCCGCTGATCTTGCCGACAGCACCGCCGGGGCAGAGGTTGCCCTTGAAGATGACGAGGTGGCTGTCCTTTTTGATCGGGTTGGAGAGTGGGCGGACGATGGTCTGGCTCTTCGGCCAGACGATCTTGGAGTTGCGCATGTTCTCCTTCATCGTCTTGCCGGTGACGGTGAGGCAGTCGCCATGCATGAGGCCTTCCTCGACCAGCATGCGCATGAGCGGCACGGTGCCGCCGATCTTCACGAGGTCGTTCATGAAATACTTGCCGCTGGGACGCAGGTCGGCGAGCACGGGGGTCTTCTTGCCGATGCGGACGAAGTCCTCGATGCCAAGCTTGATGCCGGTGCTGTGGGCGGCGGCGATGAGATGGAGCACGGCGTTGGTGGAGCCGCCGAGGGTGATGATGAGGGTGATGGCGTTTTCAAACGCCTCCTTGGTCATGATGTCGCGGGGCGTGATGCCGCGCTTGATCATGTTCATGACGGCCGCGCCGGCGTCGAAGCAGTCGATGAGCTTCTCATTGGAGACGGCGGCCTGGGCGCCGCTGTTGGGAAGCGACATGCCGAGGGCCTCGATGGCGCTGGCCATGGTGTTGGCGGTGTACATGCCGCCGCAGGAGCCTTCGCCAGGGATGGAATGCTCCTCGATGTCGACGAGCTCCTTGTCGGTGATCTGGCAGTTGGCGTGCTTGCCGACGGCTTCGAAGACGGTGACGATGTCCGCGTCCTTCTTTTCCGGCCCGACGCAGCCCGGCAGGATGGTGCCGCCGTAGACGAAGACGCTGGGGCGGTTCATGCGGCCCATGACCATGAGGCAGCCGGGCATGTTCTTGTCACAGCCGCCGATGGCGACGTAGCCGTCCATGCCCTCGCAGCCGACCACGGTTTCGATGGAGTCGGCGATGACCTCACGGGAGACGAGGGAGTACTTCATGCCCTCCGTGCCCATGGAGATGCCGTCGGAGATGGTGATGGTGTTGAAGATGACGCTCTTGCCGCCGGCGGCGTCCACGCCCTTCGCAGCCTCCTTGGCCAGGCGGTCGATGTGCATGTTGCAGGGCGTCACCATGCTCCAGGTGCTGGCGATGCCGATCTTGGACTTCTTGAAGTCCTCGCGCTTGAAGCCCACGGCATGCAGCATGGCGCGTGATGCGGCGCGTTCCACACCGTCCACGACGGCGGAGCTATGCTTGCGGTGAAGGGACTCGGGTTTCTTGGATGCTGCTTTCTTGGCCATGATGGTGGGTGAAATCCCACCCTGCCAACCTGCGGCCGGGAAGCAAGTGGCAGTATGCGTTCGAAGGTCACCAAAAAGCCGCCGGAACCAGCGAGAGGCGGTTCCGGCGGCCGGAGGGTTTCAGGGGCTGTCGCTCAGGCGGCTCAGGCGGCCTTGGGCGAGTGCTGGTCGCAATGCTCAGGCTCGGGATCGGTCTCCTCGACCTGGGCGTTGTCCTTCAGGAACTGCAGGGCGTTTTCGAGCACGAGGTCCTCGCGGACGCCGTCGATCATGCCGTTCTTCTGGGCCTCCTGCATGAACTTCTTCACCGCCTTCTTCTGACGGGCGGCGATGTTGGCCAGGGCCATCATGAGCTGCTGCTCGGTGGCGATGATGCCTTCCTTCCTGGCGACTTCACCGAGGATGAAGCTGACCTTGACGCTGTTGCGGGCCTGCTGGGTGGCGCTGCTGAGGATCTCGTCCTGCTGCTTGATCAGCTCCTCCTGCGGCACGCCCTGCTGCATGGCGCGCATGGCGATGTCGTTGGTGCGGCGCTGGGCCTCGCGGTTCACCACTTCCTGGGGCAGGTCAAACTCGAGCTTCTCAAAGATATGGGCGATCACCTGGTTGGCCTTGGCGTTCTCACGGTTCTGCTCGCGGCGGCGGCGGATGGCCTCCTTCACCTCGCTGCGCAGGGTTTCCTCGGTCATCTCCTCGCCGCCGATCTTTTTGATGAACTCGGCGTCCAGGGCGGGCACCGCCTTGTTCTTCACGCCTTTGCAGTGCGTGGCCAGCGTGAGGGTTTTGCCGCGCAGGGCCTCGAAGCCGAAGTCATCACCCAGGGTGATGCTGAGGCTGCGGTCCTCGCCTTTCACGATGCCGACAAGGCCGGCGTAGAACCCGGGCAGGAAATCCTCCTCAGCGTCCAGGAGGAACCAGTTTTCCTCGATGCCCTGGAGGTGGTTGGGCGCCTCCGGCATGGCCTCGGCCAGGGGCTGGCCGTCCAGGCTGCCCTTGTAGCTGAGCACCACGCAGTCGCCGTTCGCGGCGGCGCGGTCCACGTCTTCAAAGGTGGCGTAGCGCTCACGCAGGTGCAGCAGGTCGTGATCGATGTCGGCGTCGGTGACCTCGATGCGCGGCAGCTTCACGGGGATGCCCTTGTACTCCGGCAGTTCAAACTTCGGCGCGAGGCTGAGCTCGGCGCTGAAGGAGAAGCTCTTGTCGGTGTCGTGGGTCATGCGGTCGTTGACACCGAGGACGTTGAGGACCTCCAGGCCCTCACGCTTCACGGCCTCGCGCAGACCGTCGCTGATGAGCTGGCGCTCCAGCTCGGACTGGATGTCGGCACCATAACGCTTTTCCACGGCGGCGGAGGGGACCTTGCCAGGGCGGAAGCCGGGCAGGCGGACGTTCTGCGCGTAGTAGGCCACGATGTTCTTGCGCTGCCTGGCGACTTCCTCACCCGGCACACGGATGTGGGCGACGGCGCGGCAGTTTGGCTGGTGTTCGACGTTGATGTTCATGCTCAAAGGCGGGGACGGGGGTTGCTTACGGAGACTTTTGCCCGGGTCTGCTTTCAGGTGGCCGGGGAAAAAGGGCGCGCAGGCTAGGCGACTTTGCCTGTTTGGCAAGGCCGGGGTGAGGGCGGCCTCGGCGGACTTTCAGCGGCTGCCTGGGCTTTTGAACAGGGGCGTCAGCGCCTTCTTCAGCCTGGGAAGCACCGGCTCCGAGGGCTGGGAGGCAGGCTTTTCACCCTCCTTCATGGCTTCCCGGGGGCCGTCCTGGCGAGGGCTGCGCTCCACGCCCCGGAACAGCTTCGCCTCCCATCGGGGATCCGAAACCGAGCCGGTGCCCTTGTATTCCAGCAGTTCGCTGAACGGCAGGAAAACGATGCCCGGCAGGCCGCGCACCCGGACCTGGGCGTCCATGTCGAGGATGTCGCGCAGGAAGTCGATCCGGCCGTCGAGCAGGATCTTGAAGGTGCTGGTCAGGGCTTCGAAGTTTTTCGTCACCAGGTTGCCATCGGCCACTTCAAAGGTGCAGTCGGCCTCCTTGGCGATGTTGTAGCCGGCAATCTGCTTGGGCAGGATGGTGCCGAGCATGGGCGCCAGCACCCCCACGATAGGGATCGAATAAAGGTCGCCGTTCAGAATGGTCAGCGCCCCGCTGCCTTTCAAGGCCGACCAATCCCTCAGCTGGCCGGTGAACTTGAAGTATCCCGTCACGTCGCCCTGGGAGTCGTTGCCGCGCATGAAGACGTCTGAAAACCGCGCCAGGCTCAAGTTTTTGAGCTCCATGTCGCCGGTATAGCTCTCGGGTCCACGGGCGCCGCCAAAGCTGCCTTTGAGCGTGAAGCCGCCGTCCAGCAGGGTCGCTCCGATGTCCACCTTGGTCAGCGCCCCGGTTTCCTTCACCACGGCCCGCACCTTTTCAAAGGGCACCTTCTTGTTGAAGATCTCCTGCATGAACCGCGCGGCTTTGACCTCGACCGAAAAGCCATCGACGTCCGGCCTGAGGTCCACCGTGCCACGAGCGCTCATGGGGCCGCCATAAAGCTGGCCGCTGACGTCAAATGTCAGCTCCGTCTGTTTGAACACCAAATCTCCCACCGGCGCGTGGATGAGGTGATCGTCATTCAGCAGCGAGTACCGGCCCGATCCCGTCGGATGGCTGAATTTCACCCGGAAATCGTTCTTTTCCGGAGCCCGGTAGAAAAGGGTGCCGTCCATCTCCACCCGGGTCGTGTTTGGCAGGCGGTAGCGGGCGATGATCTCCGCCGTCTTGGGCCCGAACACCCCGACCACTCCCACCGGGTCCATGGCGGACTTCACGCCGTCCAGCTTCACCCATTTTTCCTCGTCATGAACCTCGACGCTTCGAACCTCCCCGACACCCTCCGGCCGCCGGATTTTCACATTCCGGTAGTTCTGCATCGGATGTTTGAACTCCACGTCCGCCTGCAGCTCGTCCAGGTAGAGCCCCTTGTATTTGAAGCGCCGCAGGTCTCCTCGCCCCTTGTTCAGGCATTGCTGAGGGTCGGGCTCGGGGCCGCTGCCGGTCAGCTCGAAGTGAATCGAGGACTCGGGTGAAAACTCGAAGCGCTGGATGATCTCCCGGGTCTGCTTCATCTGGGCAAAGGGCAGGAAGGCTCGCGGATCCATGCGCAGGACCAGGTCGTAACGTGTGCCATTCTGCTCATGCACCAAGCTCTGGGCCGCCAGGGTGCCGGACTTGTGGCGCAGCAGCAGGTCACGGATGTAAACCCCCTCCGGCGCCACGCCGATCATGGCCTTCAGCCCTTCAAACAGCTCGCCGCGCGTGCCGAACCGGCCGCATTCCAGGCTGCCGGTGACATGCACGGGCCGCTTGTGGCCGGCCAGCCCCCCGCCCACATGCCACACCCCCTCCAGGGCCAGATGCGGCGGCTCGTAAAACACGATCTCCCTCAGCTTTTCATTGCTCAGAAAGGCGCTGGCCAGACCCGGCAGGTCCGCGCTGGAGGTCAGATGAAAACGCAGGTCGTCCGCCCCCAGGGTCCAGTTGGCGTTCGCATTCACCTCGCCCAGCCGGTCCTTCAGATAAAAGCGCGTCAGGTCCACCATGCCGGCCGAGTACTCGACCTCCGCACGCAGGGAATCACAGGTGAAGCTGTCATAGCGCAGCCCGTCGGCATCAAAATACAAGCGCGCCACCATCTCCTCCGGCTGCGCCAGCGCCCCATGAATCTCCAGACTGAGCTTGGGCGACCTGGTGAAGGAAAACCGGCCCAGCCAGTCCAGAGCTTTCCGAATTCCCAGCCGATGCCTGCCCAGATCCGCCATCTGCGTCAATGAAGCGCTTTTTTCAGCAGGCGTCGCCTTGGAATCCCTGGCGGAACCGGAAGGCAGCAGCAGCTCGCCCGTGACATTCAGGGCAATGCCGGCCAGCCGGCCCTCCGCCTGGCGGATCTCCAGCCGACCTTCCTGAATGAAAACCCTGGCATTCAGATCCTCGATCTCGATGACGGTATGCGCATTCGCCTTGTCCTGCGGCCGGGATTCCGGCTCCACCGGCAGGGCCACACGCGCATGGCTCAGTTCCAGCCCCTCCACCACAAAGCGGCCCTCCATGAGCCTGCCAATGTTGAAATCGAGGTTCAGGTGGTTCACCTCAGCCAGGACCTGCCGTCGCCCGGCGTCTGTAAACACCTGCACATCCCGCGCCACGATTCCGCCCACCGGATTGATGATCAGGCGTCGGAAATCCAGATGCAGGCCGCGCTGGGCCAGCTCGCCAATCACAAACTCACGCCAGGTCCTGCCAAAGGTATCCGTCGTCAAATAGACCCCACCCGCCAGCAAACCGCTGCCGAGCACTAGCTTCACGACGCTGGAAAAGAAGCCTTTCAAGGAGCCGTGAAAGTGCCAGCACACCGCGAAGGGGTCAAGCGACGGTCCCGCGATGTCAGGCCAGCCTTGCCATTTTCCAAACGCGGCCTAGTTCCCCCCATGCCGCCCGAAACCCTCAGCTCACGCCTCAACCGCAGCGTGCCCGTGGAGTTCTTCCGCCCCCTCGCGCGGCCCTCGGCGCCCATCTATGTGGACTGTGCGGACCGGCTCATTGAGGAAGCCGGTGAAACCGGCCGCCTCTCCCACCGGGAAACCACCGAGATCATCCGCGAAATCCTCGCCCGGCACCCGCTTTCCCTGCTCGCCGAGGACGAAGGCGCCGCCCTGCGCGACGCCCGCCAGCGTGCCGGCCAGTTCTTCAACCGGCTCATCGCCGCCGGCTGGCTCGAGGATCAAACACTCGGCCTGCACGAACGCTGGGCGGTCATCACCCCCGGCCTCCGCCCCCTCATGCGCATGCTGCGCGACCTCGCCGAGGACCGCGTCGCCGAGCTGAAAACCTTCGCCGACACCCTGCGCGGCCTTTGCCAGACCCTCGAGGACCGCGGCGTGCTTGACCCACGCATCAACGAGCCTGACCAGCTCCGCTCCACCCTCAACGACCTCTCCCAGCGCCTCGAACGCGCCATCGAGCAGCTCCATGCCGTCGAAAAGATCGTCACCGGCTTTGAGCAGCGTCAGCGCCAAACCGCCACCGCGGCGGACACGCTCAACCTCCTCTACGAAGAGTTCGGCCAGGGCCAGCACATGGTCTGCTATGACGCCCTGCGCCGGGGCGGCCTGCTCATGCGCATCGAACGCGCCCGCAGCGCCATCTCCGAACGCCATGACGACCCCATCATGCGCGAACGCCTCGCCGAAGGCCTGCGCAACCACTACGGCTACGATGACAGCGAGTCCTACGACCTCGCCGTCAGCCTGCTCACCCGCCTGGAGCGCGAGCTCGGCGGCCTGAAACGGCGCGCGGAGGCCATCGACCTGCGCATGGCCGCCTTCAACCGCCTCAGCCAGCAGCGCTACCGCTACCAGACCGAGCTGCGCGGCCGCCGCCCCGAAATCGTCAAGGCCTACTGCGACACCCTCAACCAGGCCCACGCCGGCGGCCGCTTCTCCGACTTCGCCGGCCAGCCCGCCGACTTCGCCCCGCGCTGTGTCGAGACCCGCTTCTTCTTCGGCACCGAATCTCTCTACCGGCCGCGCCGCAGCAAGGCGCCCGTGGATCTCACCTTCGGCACCAGCGGCGGCGGCAGACAGAGCCCCGACGACGTGCTCGCCGCCTGGAAAGAGCGCCAGCGGCTCGCCCTCACCCCCCAGCGCGCCGCCCGACTGGTCGCCCGGCTCGTCCCCACCAAGGGCAGAGGAGTCAGCACCGAGGACATCCAGCTCGAAACCACCGACGACCTGCTCGACCTGCTCGCCATCGTCGCCTACCAGCACGCCCCGACCCTCACCGGCAAACGTGTCCGCTGGAGCGTCGACGGCCTGCGCCGCCGTCACGGTCTGGAACCGCACATCCTGGAGCACGACGAAATCGCCGGGCACCGCATCGAACGGTTCTCCGTGGCCCGGGAGGCGTGAAACGGCTATTGCGAACCAAACACGTTCCCCTAGTCTCACTTTATGATCACAAGACTGAAAATCAGCGGCTTTAAAAACCTGGTGGATGTGGACATCCACCTTGGGCCGTTCACCTGCATTGCAGGTCTTAACGGTGTGGGAAAATCCAATTTGTTTGATGCCATACGTTTTCTGAGCTCCACCGCAGGAATGACACTGGCAGATGCTGCCTCCCGAGTGCGTGACGAGGGTGGCAGGCCTTCGGAAATCCGGGATCTTTTTTCGCGCAACGCGGGCACCGCCCCCGGTAAAATGTCTTTCGAGGTCGAAATGATCACGCCTCAATCAGCAACGGACGACCTTGGCGCCGATGCTTCTGCCACTGCAAACTTCCTTATTTACCGGCTGGATCTGAAACTGAGAGAGGGAGGGCATAATGGGCTACGCCATGAGGGTATCGAGATCGAGCATGAGGAACTGCGGCATGTGCCAAAAGCACAGGCGACCGCCCATCTCCCCTTCGCCAGGGAGGCGCGGGAATGGCGGGAGTCCGCTATCAAAATCTCGCACCGCGCCGCGCCGTTTATTTCCACCGAAAAGGACGATGAAGGCAGGCTGCTCATCAAAATGCACCAGGATGGCGGCAGTCGTGGACGACCCAAGACTCTTGCCGTAGGCACCCCTAGAACCGTTCTCTCGATCGCAAATGCGGCAGAGAGTCCCACCGCGCTGTGCGCCAGACGGGAGATGGAATCATGGATGCTATTGCAGCTCGAGCCTTCATCGCTGCGCGAGCCGGACCACATTCATGCGCCCCACATGCTATCACAGGAGGGAGAGCACCTGCCCGCCACGCTGTACGCTCTGGCCCAGGGTGCAAAAAAGCCGGGCATGGATGCCAGGGAGGCGAGAGCTGCGGAGACACACGTTTATGGCACCATCGCCAACCGCCTCAGCCAGCTGATTGACAACATCAACAGCCTGAAGGTGGATCACGATGAGAAACGGGACATGTTGACACTTTGTGCGGGCGACAACCAGGGCATCTGGTATCCGGCCAAGGCTCTTTCAGATGGCACCCTGCGATTCCTTGCACTTGCTGTGCTGGAACATGACTCCTCCGGCAGAAATGTGATCTGCCTGGAGGAGCCTGAGAACGGCATTCACCCGCAGCGCATTCCCGCCATCATCAGGTTGCTGGAGGACATCGCCACAGACATGGAGAGCAAAGTGGATGAAACCAACCCTCCCCGCCAAGTCATCATCAACACTCATTCACCCCAAGTAGTGAGGCAAGTCCCAGACGACTCTCTTGTTCTAGCCCGACATGCCCAGCTTCGTGTGGGCACATGCTTGCGCAGAGGCATCGAATTCCGTTACCTCGACCGGACTTGGAGGGCGGGAAGCACTGGGAAAGACGACCGCATCATCCATAAAGGCGAACTGCTGGACTACCTGTCCAACGCCAGCGGCATGAATGAAGTGCTCGACGAACGCCGTCTCCGCCCACGCCGTCGGTTAGTCGGAGAACGCACGGATTTGCAGCAGTTAAATCTCAACCTGGAAAGCTGATGGCAAGATCCCTGACGCGTCTAACCTACACCTTGCTCGGAGATGGCAGCTCCGACCGTGCGCTCATGCCTGTGCTGGAATGGCTGCTCGGGCAGCTTGCGGGCAGCCTTCCCATCGAAGGAGCCTGGGCAGATACAGGACTGGCTCCCCACAAGTTGGAAAACTTGCGTGAGAAGATGGAGTTTGCCCTCGATTTTTTCCCATCGGACATCCTGTTCGTCCACCGTGACGCAGAATCCCAGCCACCCAATTTTCGCCACGAGGAGATTTCTGGTGCGGGCGACCCGCTGGTTAACCTTCTCTTAGTTCGTCCAACCCAACTGGTCGCTGTGGTCCCTGTGCGCATGATGGAATCCTGGTTGCTCATTGATGAAAATGCCATCCGCTTTGGCGCTGGTAATCCTAATGGCCTGAACCGCCTGACATTACCCAGGTTGAAAACCCTCGAAAAGTTGGACTCCAAAAAGGTGCTTCATGAGCTTGTGATCCAGGCTTCCGGTCTACAGGGCAGACATCTGAAAAAGTTGGATGTGACTCATAGCGTCCAGAGAGTGTCTGAAGCGATCAAAGACTTTAGCCCACTCTTTAAGCTGTCCTCCTTTCAGAGGCTTCAATCCGACCTGCGCGCGGCCCTTCACCAATTGCGCTATCTCGATTAAACGATTTGTGTCTTTATTCCGCCCCCCATGTCCGCCTCCTCCTCCGATCCCCTCTGGCCGCGCTTCTGGAGCGACGTGCCTGATTCGGACCGGGCGGCCCTTCGGGACGTGCTTGCCGAACTGCTCGGACGCGGGGTCCTGCTCGGCGACGAAGGCGGCGGACGCGACCTCTTCCTGCTCGCCCGGGACCACTACCGCGCGCATTTGGAGGACTACCTCGCCCCGCTCGCGCTGGAGCTGATCGTCGATGAAGAACAGTCCCTCCTCCAGGCCCGGCCACGCACGGAGTCCTGCCAGCTGCTCGGCCGCTTCGACAAGGATGAAACCCTCGTGCTGCTGACGCTCTGGCGCCTCTACGACGATGAGATCAGCAACGGCCACCAGGAGGCTGTCATCGTCACCGTTGACCAGCTCTGGGCAGCCCTGAAGGTCTTCTTCGACAAGATCGCCACACCGGAAAAGTCGCAGATCGAGGCCTGCCTCGTCCGCCTGCGCCGTCATCGCCTGATCCGCACCCTGCGGCCGGAGGGCATGCTGCAGATGGGCGAGATGCAGATTCAAGTCCTGCCCAGCCTCGCGCGAGTCATCCCCTTCGATGACCTCAATGCCTGGCAGGCACGCGCAGACCTCTACCAGCCGGTCGCTGGTGACAAACCCGACGCTGAATCCGGGGAGGTGGCCGCATGAGCCACCCGCGCATCACCCTCAGCCGCATCCTCGCCGTCAACTGGTACGGCTACCGGCAGTTCATCGACGTCGCCGGCCTCAGCCTCATCACCGGCGCCAACGGCAGCGGCAAGAGCGCCCTGCTCGACCTCATCCAGTTTGTCATGCTTGGCGAGCAGCAGAGCCGCTTCAACAAGGCCGCCGCCGGAGCGGGCAGCGGACGCAGCCTGCGCGGCTACTGCCTGTGTGACACCAACACCACCGGCCGCGACGGCCAGGAACGTTATCTCCGCCCCAGCAGCGTCACCCTCGCCGCCCTCGAGTTCACCTGGCCGCAGCGCCCCGGTGAAACCGAGCCCCGCCGCGAAACCTGGGGCGCGCGCATCGAGTACGAAAGCCCCAGCGCCAAGCCCTCGACAATCTGGTTCCGCGCCGGCCGCAGGCTCGCCTGGCAGGACTTCCTCAACAGCGATGGAGGTCCCGAGGCCATGCAGTTCCTGCCCGAGGAGGTCTTCCGCACCCGCGTGAAACGCGAGCTCGATGGCGATGTCTGGGACCGTCAGAAGGCCTACCTGGAGGAGATGGCCCTGCGCAGCCACCTCGGCTTCGACGCCGAGCAGATGGGCAAGACCCTGCCCCGCGCCATGGCCTTCGAGCCTGAGAGCAATTTCGAAAAGTTTGTTCGCGAGTTCCTGCTCGAACCCGGCATGCCCGACGTGCGCGCCGTCAAGGCCAGCGTCGACGCCCACCGTCGCGCCCAGGAGCGGCTGGAGAAGATGTACGACCAGCTCGAACGCCTGAAGAAAATCTCCGGCCATCATCAGAACTGGGTCAGCTCCCGCCGTGAATCCGCCCTCTACACGCATCTCAGCGACGCGCTGAAGCACGAGGAGGCCCTGGAAAACCTCACCCGCCGCCGCTCGATCCTGGAGGAACGCCGTGCCGAGCACGCCGACAACCTGGAGGCCCACGAAAACGCCCTCCAGGAACGCGACCGACTGCGCAGCGCCGTCGAGGCCGCCCGCGCCGCCCTCGGTGACAAGGCGCTCAAGCTCGAGGAGAACGACCGTCGTCGCCGCGAACTCGACAAGGAGATCACCCGTCTGGAGGCCGCCGCCTCGGGCGTCCGCGACGTTCTGCGCGACCGCCTCCGCCGCTGGCAGGACTGGATCCTGCACGCCTCACGCCTCGGCCTGAACGTCAGCGATGAAGCCTCGGCCTGCCTTGCCGCCATGCAGAGCGCGGACGAGACCCGGGCCCTGGCCGCCGCACGGGACATGACCGCCGCCTACATCCAGCTCAAGGACGAGGCCAGCGAGGCGCTGCGACCCATCGAGGCGCGGCTGGCCGAACATGAAATGCGGAAAATGGCCCTGCAGAAGGACCTCGGCCACCTTCAGGAAGGCCAGGCCGCCCCCGCGCCGCTGCTCAACGGCCTGCTCGCCCGCGGCCAGCGTGCCGTGGCTCTCGGACGCGTCGTCGAGGTGAAGCCCTCGGCGGAAAAATGGTGGCCTCTCCTCGAAGCCATGCTTGGCACGCATCGCCGCGCCATTCTTCCGGAAGACTTCCGCGCCGCCTGGGACCAGGCCCAGCAGACCCCCAGCACGGGCGAGTCCCTGGTGAATCCCGACGAGGTCCGCAGCCAGCCGGTGAAGGTGGAAAAAGGTTCCCTGCGCGAGTTCCTGGAAACCCGCCATGAAGTCGCGGGCCGCTACCTCGACCACCTGCTCGGCGGCATCATCGCCGTCACCAAGGTGTCGCAGCTCGACAAGCATGCGCGGGCCCTGTCCCTCGACGGCTGGCTCAAGGACCCGCCGCGCCGCGTGAAGCTGGCACCGGAGAAAGAGCTCACCCTCGGCGAGGAAGGCCTGCGCCGGCTGCGGGATCAGCGCGAAAGCGAACTGCGCGACACCGAGGCCGTCATCGAAGAGGTGCGGCGGGACTGCGAGGACCTGCGCGCCTTCCTCAACCGCGGCCGCGAATGGAGGCTCGATCATTTCACCGCCCCGGCTGGCAGCGACGAAATCCATCAGCTGCCCCGGCTGCGCAGGGAGCTCGGCGAACACCAGGCCACCTGGGATTTGCTCGCCACGCCCGACAACGTCCAGGCCATGGAAAATCTGCGCGTGCAGAACGCCACGCTGGAAGGCATCCACGAACGCATCGGCAGCCTGAAGACCGCCATCACCGCCTTCTCCGTCGAGCAGGCGCGGCTTGAAGACGCCCTGGCCGAGGAGGTCACCGCCGAGGAGCAGACCCGCATCGCGCGGCAGACCTCACGCACCCTGGTGCGCGGCATCAACGACGCGGAAATCGCCGCGCGCATCACCGCCGAACGGCAGAAGTCCACCTCCTGGCGCAAGGCCGTGGAAATGGCCGCCGCCCTGGCCCTGCGCCTCGACAGCCAGGCCCTGGAGGCCCGCCGCCTGCGCGATGAAGAACGCGCCGCCCTCATTGAAGCCCACAAGGACATTGGCGAGGCCCTCGACGCCGCCGAGGAGGGCAACGACGCCTTTGACCAGCGCCGCGAGGAGCTCGAAACCCACGAGCTCGAACGCTACAAGACCGCCGCCGAGGCGGCGAAGCGCGAGTGGGAGGAGCGCCTCCAGCACCAGGTTCTCGACGTGCTGCGTGAAAAGCTCAGCGAGGCCGACCGCACCAAGCGCGAGCTCAACCGCGCCATGGATCACGAGATTGGCGGCTGGCGCTACCAGCTCACCAGCCGCGCTGACAAGGCCCACAGCGCCATCTGGACGCTGGTGGAAAAAGGCCTGCCCAGCGGCAGCGACATGGACCTCTTCAATGCTGGCGCCCGCGAGGACATTGAGCGCGCCAAGGCGGAGCTCATGGCCGCCATCGACGCCGCCGACAACCCCGAGGACAAGCGCCACCAGCGCGCCCTCGACTACCGCTACTACCATCACTGGGACATCGAGGCGAAGCCCGCAGGACGCGGAGACGCCGCCGCCATCAGCCTCAACAAAAGCGCCAAGAAACAGAGCGGCGGTGAAAACCAGGCGCCCTTCTTTGTCGCCACCCTTGCCGCCTTCCGCCGCGTCTATGACCTCGGTCGCCGGGAGGAGCAGCAGAACCTCGGCCTTGTCGTCATGGACGAGGCCTTCAGCAAGCTCAGCGGCGACCGCATCGACGACTGCCTCGCCCTCGCCCGCAACTTCGGCCTTCAGCTCATCATGGCCTTCCCCGAGGACCGCCTGCCCACGATGTTCCAGCACGCCGACACCGTCGTGCAGTGCCGTGTCGAACGCACCTACGACGAGGCCACCGAACAGGTGGAGAACATCGAAAACTGGGTCGTCCGCGTCGAGGGCAGCCGGCTCGTCGAGCTGATGGAATAACCAGGAATGCAACCACAGAAGCAGCGCGGTGAAACACTTCGGCTTGCAGGCCGGACAACCTGATTCCTTGATGCGCCATGCGCTGGCTTGAAGTCCTGCATCAACACTGGATGGCCGCCCGGAAACGCCGGGTGACCCCGTCGGTGAAGGCTTTCGGGCGGGACTGGGAGACGCTGCTCGATGAAGCCGGCTTGAAGACCCACGAAGACCGCCAGGCCGCCCGGCGGGAGGCGGCCAGCCTGCCGCTGAAGCTCGTGCCAAGCCGCCGCAAACCGAAGTTCATCGACAGGATCGAAGTGCCCCTGGAATCCGAAGCCTGGCTGCATGAGCGCTTCGGCACCCGACCAGCCGCCGACACCCAAGCCCGGGCGCTCGGCTTGGTACGGGAGTTTCAGTCCAGGACGCATGCCCTGCTGCCGGACATTTGGTCAGGCCTCTGCCGGCGTCTCGAAGAGGCGTTCCAGCAGCCCCGCATGCTCGGCCCCTTCGACTGGCATCAGCCGGAAGACCTGAAATCACTCCTGGAGCTGCTCTGGGCCCTCACCTGCCGGGATTGGACGGAGGGAACGCTCATCCGGGACGCCAGCACCCGGCTGGGCCTGGATTCGAAGGGGCTCGAATCCCGGCAGAACGCCGTCGAGCGCGCCCTGGAGCTGCTGTTTGAACGCGAGACGCCCCTGGAGGCCCTGGGCATCCAGACCCGCAACAGCGTGCTTCATTACGGCGGCCCGCTGACGCTGCATGGCGAGGTCCGGGAAACCGCCCTCGACCTGCGTTTTGAATCCACCCTGGCCCTGGCCGAACTGGAGTCGGCCACCAGCCTCAGCACGACCGCCCGCCGGGTGCTGCTGGTGGAAAACCGCAAGACCACGTTCCTTCAGCTCATCCGAGCCAACCCAAACCACGACACCCTGATCGTCGCCACCTCCTTCCCCACCCAGGCCGTCCGCACCCTGCTGCACAAGCTTCCCCGGGATCTCCCGCTGCATCATTTCGGCGACACCGACCCCAGCGGCTGGGCCATTCTCAACCGGCTGCGTGAAGTCGCCGGCCGCGAGGTCTCGGCCTTCCAGATGCAGTGGAAACCCAAGCCGGGCTCGCCGGCGCTTTCCCATCGGGATCGCCAGCTGCTCGTCCGCCTCCTCACAGAGCCGCAGATGACCGACAGTCATGCGCAGCTCAGGGCCATGCTGGAAAGCGGAAACCGGGGCGAGTTTGAACAGGAGGCGCTGGGGCCTCCCACGCTCCAGGGCTGGCCGTTTTATGCCTGAAGACGGGCGGCCTCAGCGCTTCCAGACCACCCAGCATTCCGGCGGGCTGGCACTGCGATTGATGGGACGCAGGAGCTGAACTTCATACTGCCGGGGTGACAGCCCGGCCGCCCATTGGGTGATGGCCTGCTGCTCCTGGGCCCCGCCTTCATGCCCCGGGTAAACCGCCAGGGTCAGCAGCCCGTGCGGCGCCAGCAGATCCAGCGCGGTCGACAAGGCCCGCAGGGTGGTGTCGGTGCGGGTGATGACCGTTTTGTCCGACCCTGGCAGGTAGCCGAGGTTGAACATGATGCCCGCCACCCGGCCGTGCCACTCCGGCGGCACATGCTCCGCCATGGTCTCGTGTCCGGCATGAACCACCGTCGCCGTGCCAACCCCGGCCTCGGCCAGCCTCCGTCGTGTCTCCACCACGGCCGCCTCCTGGACGTCGAAGGCCCAGACCTGCCCCTGAGGGCCCGCCAGCTGCGCCAGGAACAGGGTGTCGTGACCGTTCCCACAGGTGGCGTCGATCACGCCCTCCCCCGGTCGCAGGCGGTCTTCCATGAGCAGATGCGCCCAGCCGACCGCCGACGGCAAGCCTCCGATGGAAGAGGCGATGCGGGGGGGATGGGCGGGACTTTCGGACATGCTCCCGCCCTCCTACCTGGCTTCCAGGCGGCTGCAACTGCCCTCCTGCGCCCGCCCCGTCAGACAGTCCGTTTTCAACCCGGTCATCTTTCCGGTTGACGGAAGAAGCCGGGGCCGTAGTATGACGACCCTTTTTAACCCCACCCCTTTCTCAGTATGCCCGAAGTTCAAATCCGCAAAGGTGAGCCGATCGACCGTGCGCTCAAGCGCCTGAAGACCAAGCTCGAGATGGAAGGCATCTTTGAGGAAGTCCGCCGTCTGCGCGCCCACGAAACTCCCAAGGAGCGCACCAAGCGCAAAGCTCGTGCCGCCGCCAAGCGTGGCAAGATCCGCTTCCGCTTCACGATGCCGAAAGCCCCCGTCGAACACAGCGACGCCGCGCCTTCCGCCTGATTTTCCAGGCTCGTTGTTGGGCCATTCCAACCGATTCAACCCTCAAAGGCTGTCTTTCGAGACAGCCTTTTTGTTTGCCCAAGGCCCTCAGATCCAGAGAACTTCGCGGCTGAGCATGGTGTCGTCATCAAAGACGAACCTGCCCATGAAGTTCTTCTTCTCGACCAGCATCTCGGCCAGCCAGTGGCGGTCGTCCGCCCACATTTGATCAAAGGGCAGCTCCTCCAGGGAGGTCCACAGAGGGATGGCCTCCGGCGTCTCCACCGGTTCGCCCTGCCAGCGCGTGGCGCGGAACACGTCCACATGCAGAGCCAGTCCATCGACAAACTGGAACCACAGCTCGCCATGTTTCACCGGATCCAGGGCCGTGACGCCAAGCTCCTCCTGCGTCTCCCGCACGGCGCACTCAAGGCTGGTCTCGCCGGGATCCATTTTGCCGCCGGGACCGTTGATCTTGCCCGCCCCCAGGCCGCGTTTCTTGCGGATCAGCAGCACCCGGCCCGCCTCTTCATCAACGATGAACATCAGCGTGGCGCGCACGCCCGGCTTCCAGCTTGGCCAGTCAGGTGGGGTCATGAAGGCAGGTGGCGGCTGGCAGGGGCCGCGTCAAGCAGCAGCCTTCCCGGAACAGGATCGAATGCAGCCAGGGCCGCTTCTTTCATTCAGCCGACGGCGGAGCTTCCTCCAAAAGTTCACGCACCCTCAGCACCAGCAGTCCGGCATAACAAAAAACCAGACCTGCCGACCCGGGCAGCAGCCAGATCACCTTCAGCATTTCATGCTGCGCCAGGAAGAAGCCGGTGAACGCCTTCATCTGCCTCGCCAGTGACCGCGTCGCGGCCGATTCATCACGCGCCAGATGCTGCAGCACGTCCTGGTGGACTTCCTCAAACATGCTCACCGCACCGCCCAGCCGCAGATCCACCAGGTAGAAGCAGAAGGCGGACACGGCCAGCAGCACCACGCCCATGCCCAGGCAGAGCCGTCCGTTCAGCCTGCCCCAGCGGATCAGCTGATCCTCACGCAGCATCAGAAAGGAGAGCAACCAGCGCGGCATGGCAGATCACTGCTCCACCTTGAAGACGTGCAGCGAGGTGCCGGCGGGATTCAGCTCCACATAGTTCTCCGAACCGCGCCACTCATAGGTGTGACCGTGCATGAGATCATGAACGCGGCAGGGCCGTGAAGCATCAAGGCCGAGCGCGCCGAGGTCCAGCTTCACCGTGCCAGCGACGTTGCTGAAGCCGTTCAGGCTGATGACGCACAGGATGCGGTTGCGATGATCCGGCGTCACCTTGCTGTAGCAGAGGAGCTGCTCGTGCGTGGTCGGGTGGAAGACGAGGTTGTCGTAAAGATGCATCGCCGGATTGTCGCGGCGGATGTGGTTCAGGCGCGCGATGAAGCCCTTGATGTTGCCTGGCGCGTTGGGATCGCGGTCACGAAGCTGGAACTTCTCGGAGTCGAGATACTCCTCCCTGCCCGGCAGCGGCTGATTTTCACACTGCTCGTAGCCGCTGTACATGCCCCAGCTGGGCATCAGCGTGGCCGCAAGCGCCGCCCGCAGCCGGAACACGCTGCTCGGTGCGTTCTGCAGGTAGAAGGGCAGAATGTCCGGCGTGTTCGGCCAGAAGTTGCCGCGGTAATACCAGCGCATCTCGCCCTGGGTCAGCTCCTGGGCATATTCCGTCAGGCCGTGCTTGTCCTCACGCCAGGTGAAGTAGGTGTAGCTCTGGCTGAAGCCCACCTTGCCCAGCGCCTGCATCATCTTCGGCTTCGTGAAGGCCTCGGCGAGGAAGATCACCTCGGGGTGCTTGCGCTGCACGGTGCCGATCAGCTCCTCCCAGAAGGACACCGGCTTCGTATGCGGATTGTCCACGCGGAAGATCTTGACGCCCTTGTCCACCCAGAACAGCACAACGTCGATCAGTTCGCGCCACAGGTTCTTCCAGTCGGCGCAGTGAAAGTTCAGAGGATAGATGTCCTGGTACTTCTTTGGCGGGTTTTCCGCATAACGAATGCTGCCGTCCGGACGCTGGTAGAACCAGTCCGGATGCGCCTTCACATAGGGATGGTCGGGCGAGCAGTTGATGGCGAAGTCGAGCGCGATCTCCAGGCCACGCTTCTGCGCCTCGCCCACCAGCCAGACGAAGTCCTCGACGGTGCCCAGAGCCGGCTCAACCTCGCGATGCCCGCCTGCCGGGCCGCCAATGGCCCAGGGACTGCCGACATCCCCGGCATAGGCCACCAGGGTGTTGTTCCGGCCCTTCCTCGCCGTGACACCGATCGGATGGATTGGCGGGAAGTAGATCGTGTCGAAACCCATCGCCTTCGCGTCATCCAGCCGGCCCAGGCAGTCCCGGAACGTGCTGTGCTTGTCGGAGCGGCCCTCGGCGTTGCGCGGGAAAAATTCATACCAGGCTGAGAAGCGCGCGCGTTCACGCTCCACGATCACCTTCAGCGGCTCGCTGCATGTCGAGAGGCTGCGGTCGGCATAGGTGTCCATCAGCTTCTGCAGCTCTGTGGACAGCAGCACGTCCATCACCTCCTCCGGCGGCAGCGAGGTCAGCAGCTCGGCCACGTCCTCCAGCTCCTTGGCGCAGTCCTGGGCACCGGCGCCCCGGGCGCGCTGGGCGGCCTCACGCAGCAGTCTCGCCCCTTCCAGCGCCTCCACCGGCACGTCGGGATCCTTGGCCTGCACCCGCACGGCAAAGGTCTTCTTCCAGCCCTTGTAGCTGTCCGACCAGGCCTCCACCACATACTCCCAGCGGCCCATGGATTCAAAGCTGCACTGCCCGTGCCAGCGGTCGTTGTCCTGATGGCTCATGGCCGCCTCAAACCAGCGCTTGCCGCCGACAAGCCGCCATTTCAGCAGCGCCGACATCACCACATGACCGTCGGTGAAAAGGTCGCACCACACCTCCAGGGGCTCGCCCACGACCCGTTTGACCGGGTGGCGCCCGCCTTCAATGCAGGGGTAAAAGTTCTCAATGACAACGGTGGGAGCGTGGGCGGCGGCGGACATGAGGATCTGGGACTGCCCCGATTCATCGCACGGGAAACCGCCGCCTTCAGCAACTAAAAGTGTGACTGGACATTCCATCACAAATTTGTGATACTCTTTCGCCATGAAAACCGCCACCGTCCGTGACCTTCGCTACGACTTTCCGAAGATCGAGGCCTGGCTGGCCAGCGGCCAGGAAATCCAGATCACAAAGCACAACAAACCCATCGCCACCCTGGTGAAGCCCCGAGCCGCACCCGCCCCCCGGCAGCCCGCCCTGCCAGATTTTGAGGCCCGGCGGAAAAAGATCTGGGGCAACCGCAAGTTCAGCGCCCAGGAAGTGGAGGAAATGCGGGCTTTCGAAACCGGCGAGCCATGACTGCCTACCCAGACACCAGTTTTTTATGCGCCCTGTATCGTGAGCAGGATCATTCCTCCGAGGCGGACGCCTACCGCCTGCACATGAAGGAACCGCTCTCGGCCTCGCCGCTGCTGGAGTTCGAATTCCGGCAGGCCATCCGCCTTCAGGTCTTCCTGCATTCCCGGGACAAAAAGAAGGGCTATGGCCAGCCCGAAGCCGACCAGATGCTCGCTGACTGGGAATCGGACCTCGCCGCAGGCATTGTGCAGATCGTCCCGGTCGATCACGACGCCGTCCTGCGCATGGCGGAGTTCCTGTCCAGCACCCACGCCATGAAGGGAGGCCACCGCACGCTCGACATCCTGCACGTGGCCACCGCCAGGCACCTCGCCGCGCGGGACTTCCTCACCTTCGACGTACGCCAGAAGAAGCTCGCCAAGGCCATCGGCCTGCGAACACCCTTGTGATACAAGCGGTAAGCCGGGCGTTTTGATGGGGCGAATAGAGGCACGACCTGAGTTGTACATGACAGGCAGCGAGGCTGGCGTCAGCAGAGTGGCCATCTCGCTCCGCCGAGATGAGCGAGAGGCTTCCGCCGAAAGGAAGAACTTTCGGAGTTCGGAAACGGCTGCACCTACCTGATTGCCTGTGCCTTCGCTTCGCCTGCTCGGCGCGAACGAACCATGCGTACATTTAGAGATAGAGGGACAGACCTTTTGTCTCATCCTGCCCACGTTCACCCTCCCAATCGTCGAAACGGACTCTTGTCCGGCGGCGTGCTTTGCGTGTCATTCGGGTCTGTCCTTTGATTAGATAGAGCCGTTCTTCCGGCCCCTATTTCTTTGGATTCAAAAATAATCTGTCAGGAAAACGGCCCTTCCGGCAAAGTGAGTCAAGCCACCATGACCGAGTCTGCTCATGACCGTTTTCTGCCCCTCTTCCTGCCTGTGCAGGCGGATCTGAGGGCGTTCATTGGTGCGGCGGTGCGGGATGTCGTCACGCGGGAGGACATCTTCCAGGAGGTGGCGATGATCCTCTGGAAAAAGTTTGAGCTTTATGATCCGGCGCGGCCTTTTGGAGCCTGGGCGCGCGGCATCGCCATCCGCAAGATCCTGGAGGATCGCCGGCTTCAGGGCAGGCTGCCGGAATCCTGCACGGCGGAGACGCTGGAGGCCCTGTCGCATGGATTTGACGCCGATGAGGCGGAGGCGCCCTGGAAGGACCGTGAAAAGGCGCTGAACCACTGTCTGGAACAGCTGCCTGAACGCAGCTCCCGGCTGATCCGCGAACGCTATCATCAGAACCACAGCATCGAGCGCATGGCCGAAGAGGAGGGCCTGAGCCTGGATGCCATTTACCAAACCCTCAGCCGCCTGCGCCGCCAGCTGCGTGAATGTGTGCAGCGCCGGCTGGGCCTCAGCTTTGAATAACCATGTCCCTTCCTGCTGACAGCGCCGAATTTGCGCGACTGCTCGACCGCTGGTTGGACGCCACGCTGACGACCGAGGAGGCGGAGCTGCTCTGGAGCTGCGTCCGGGAGTGCCCGGAGTGCGCGGCGGAATTGGCGGCTGCGGCACGCTTTGAAGGATTGCTGTCAGACACGATCAAGGCGCGGGATGTCGAGGCCGAGGCGCGCAAGGTGCTGGCGGTGACGCCGCGTCAGACGAGTCCGCTATCGGCGGCGGCACCCAAGAAAAAGCCGGGCGTTTCCATGCGGTCGTTCGCCTGGGCGGCCGTGCTGGTGGCGGCAGGAGTGATCGCTGCCCTGCTCTGGCCCGAGGACCTGCAGAAGGAGGTGCGGCTGAGCCAGCAGAAGGTTAGAAAACCGGTCGCGCCCGTGCTGGTGGAGTCTTTGCCGACGCCCGCCCCCCATCCGCAGGCGCCGCCGATCGAGAGCGTGGTGGCAGGTGCTGGATTGAACCCGCCGACCGCTGCCGAAGCCCTTGTCATGGAGCGCCTGGACCGGTTTTTCATCCGGGATGTCAGCCTGGAACAGGTGCCTTTGGGCCAGGCGATGGCCGCCCTGCGGCAGGCCCTGGTGGACAAGGATTCTTTGAAAACCCTGCCGGTGGAGAGGCTGCGTGTCACCGTGCCTGCCGGGGCGCTGGGCCGCAGGGTGACTTTTTACAGCGGTCCGATCTCCTATTTGAAGGCCGTGCGGGCGGTGGCGGCGCTGGCTGGCTGTGATGTGGAGGTGGATGCCCTGACGATCGCGCTGATCCTTCAGCCGGGCATCTTTCCCCAGGTGGTGGAAAAACGCGTGCTCACAGAGCTGCTGGTCGGGCGCATGACGCCAGGTGGCGGGGCGATGGTCGAGGATGCCGACAGGATGGCGCTGCTCTGGGAGGATGCCGCGAGCCTGGGGGTCACGGTGGCGGCAGACGGAACGGCGCAGCTTTCACGTGGGCAATGGGAGGCCTTGCGGCTGCTGACGGACATGCGGGACCAGCTCGGGCTCGTCCCCATGCCAGCCTTCGCGGTTTATGCCGTGCCCCAGGACACCGCTCCCCCTGACGGAGTGATCCTGCCCGAGCAGAAGCAGGACTCCCTGGACAAGATCCAATCTCTGGGGCTGCAGCCGGTGCTGACCTTCACCCCCAAGCTTGCAGGGCCGAACAACCCGGATCCAGTGATGCTGGAACCGGACGGGGATCGCCTCAAGCTGGTGGCCGCCAGGGGGCCGATGCCGGACACTCCGCAGCAAACCGACCAGGCGCCCGTGGTGCTGGGAAGCGTGCCCCTTGCCGCAGGCATGGGCACCAACATCGCCATGAGCAGTTCCATGTCCGATGGCAACACCGTCCGGGCTTCGCTGATGGATGCCCTGGGGGGGGTCTCCTTTTCCTCCAACGCCCAGTCCGGGATCCGATTTGTCGTGGTTCCCGTGACACCACCCACCCAGCCGCCTCCTTAATCCGGCACGATTCTAGGCTTCCCACGTCCCATTCTCCCTGATAAATCTCCAACCCAACCCCCAGTCCATGTTCACCCGTCTTCTTCTCAGGCCCTGCTTTTGGGTCCTGGCCCTTTCCTTCCTTGTTGATGCGAGCGCCGTTCCTCCGGCTCCGAATGTGGCAGCCCTGACTTCACTGCGCTTCACTGTGCGCAGGCACACCGTCACGGCTCTTTTGGAGCCTGGCTTGCAGCAGGTGGTGCTCGAGCAGAAGTTCGGCAGCGGCTGGAAACCGCTGGCAGTGACTTATCCGCTTCCATACGGGCCCAGGGTTTCGGTCTTCAACCTCGCATCGGAGGTGCCTGCCTCGGAACTGAGGGTTCAAGGCTACCGCAAGGCGAAGTTCCCCGCCCGGTTCAAGAGCGGCATCAGAAATTTTGATCGGCCGGATCCCAGTGTGGACATCACCTCCGGGCAGCTGACCCTGATGCCAACGATCAATTTCACCAGCGGCGTGGTCGTGAACGGGATGCGGTCGGCGGACATGCCGCAAGCCCTTGCCGCCGGGGCTCTGACCTCGGCGCCGCTGCCCGAAGCCGTTGAGTCGGACATCTGGCAGATCGTCGGCAACCGGGTTTACTTTTTCAACCAATACCGCGGCCTGCAGATCCTGGACCTGAGCGACCCGACTCAGCCGGCGCGCCTGGGCAGCCTGAGGCTTCCCGCCAGCGGGGAGCAGATGTTTGTGCTGAATCCTGAAGGCAGCCGAATCGCCCTGCTGGGACGGTCCAACGACAAGACCCGGGCCGGTGCGGCGACGATCTGGCTCATTGAAGTGACGGAGGGTGTGCCGGTTTTGGTGAATGAGGTGCCGCTGGAAGGGGCGATCTCGGACAGCCGGCTGATCGGCGACCGTCTGCACGTGCTCTGCACCCAGGTGGTTCTGAACAAGGATGGGCAGCCCACGGATAACGAAGTGCTGCTCACCAGCGTGGATGTGAGCAACCTCGAGACGCCCCGGAAGCTCGGCACGCAGCGCTTTCCCGTCTCTGTCTCCGGAGTCCTGCAGGCGGCTGGAGGGCAGCTCCTGATCGCCACGCAATCTTACGCGTCAGGTCAGTTGGAGACCAATGCCGTGCATCTCGTGGATGCTTCGGATGCGCCCAGGGTGGTGAAGACCTTCAAGCCCAAGGGCGTGGTTCAGGACAAGTTTAAAATGAGCATCGTCGGGGATGCCGTCGTGGTGGTCAGCCTTTTCAACAGTGGCAACTGGAACAACCGCAGCACCTGGGTGGAGACCTTTCCTCTGAGCGGTGGTTCGGTCTCAGCCCTGGCCTCCCTCGAACTCGAAGGCGCCCGTGGGGAGACCCTGCATGCCACCCGTTTTGACGGCAGCCGGCTCTATGTAGTGACCTTCCGCCAGATTGATCCGCTTTTCGTGGTGGACCTGGCCGACCCGGCCGCCCCGGTGCTTTCAGGGATTCTGGAAATCCCCGGCTGGAGCACTTACCTCGAACCGCTCGGAAACCGGCTGCTGGCCGTGGGCGTGGAGGCCGGGCAGGTGACGGTTTCGCTCTTTGACGTCACCGACGTCAGCGCTCCGTCCTTGCTTTCCCGTCTGCATCTGGGTGAGCCGGGCGTGTATAGCTGGAGTGAGGCCAATTACGATGAAAAGGCCGTCGAATACCTGCCGGAACAGGGACTGGTGATGGTGCCGTTTCAAACATGGTGGAGTTTGGCCGGGCCGCAAAAGGCGATCCAGGTGGTCGGAGTGGCTGAAGATGAGCTCACCGCCGGTCCGACGCTCGAGCATGACTTCAATCCGCGGCGGGGCAGCTTCATCGCTGACCATTTCGTCAGCATTTCAGGCCAGGAACTGCTGGTTCACTCCGCCGGCCCTGACTCAGCCACCGAGCCTGTCGTCAGGCTGCCCCTTGCCTGGCGCACGGACCGTGTGCTGTCCGTGGGAGACTGGCTGGTTCAAATCGAGGACGGCCCTTCGGTGTGGCGCTCCAGGTATGGCTTCAATTCCATCTTTCTCGGCGGCAACCAGGGACGAGCGACCCTGCGTGTCACCTCCGCCCAGGATCCGGATGCCCTGCAGCAGGTGCTGGATCTGGGTGAAGGTCAGATTGTCGGCCTGACCAGCCGGGGAAACCGACTCTTTCTGGCGCAATACCAGCCGGAGGCCACCGAACGCGGCCACGGCTTGCGCACCCTGGAGGTCAACCTTGCCAGCTCGCCTCCCGTGGTTGCCGAGAGCGGCAGTGTTGTGCATGACCTGTCCGCCGTGAGCAGCTACGACCTGCAGCTCGACCGTCTGCAGCCTCTCTGGGTCACGGATCAGAAACTGGTCTGGTATGTGCCCATGCAGCCCTCTTTCAACTGGTGGGGGCCGGTTTTCATCCATCCCGTCATCATCGGACCGATCACCCTGCAGCCGATCATCGCCCGGCCCATCATCCTGCAAGGCACCCTGAACGCCACCACCCCGGTGACGGGTGGGACGATCGTTGCACCTCCTCCGGCCGGTCCTGTTCTCACCCTGACGGTTCCCGCTGCCGCGCTGTGTCCGGTTTCCGTGAGTGATTCTGGAATCCTCGCCGACTCGCCCCAGGTCGTCCGGGTGAAAGAAGGCTCGCGGGGTGCCAGCCGCGCCTTTGCCCAGGATGGCTTCATGTTCATGAGCTACGACACCAGCAAGGCTCAGACGCCGGTGAGCAAGCCCATGAAACCTGCGAAGAACCTGCGTGTCTTGGCTTTGAAACCTGCGCTTCTCACCAGCTGGCTTCAGGTCATCGACTGGCGCAGCGGCGATCCCGTCCTCCGCGATCCCGTTTCCATCCCCGGCCAGCTTCTCAGCGTGGCCCAGGCAGATGCCCAGGGCGCCGTGGTCCTGACCCACAGCGAACAGCGGATCGGCACTGGCGGCCCCACCACCCGAGCCATCCAGGCCTGCGCGTATGACGGTGTCTCCGCCTGGCAGCTCGACAGCTACATCTCCGCCACCCCCTTCGACGGTGTCTCTGCCACCGACGGCATTCGCATCTACCTGGCCTGTGATTCCTCCGCTAAAAAAGGCGTGGTTGGCATCGGCTACAACAGCGCCACCGGCCGTCTGGGCCAGATCAACTCCTGGTCGATGGCCGAGGCTCCCAACCTCCTGCACGTCAGCCACGGTCACCTCCTGGCCAGCAGCTTCGGCAATCTGGAGGTCGCCAGCATCTCCCTGACCGGGGTGCTGACGCCGGCGGCTTCCTACGACACCCCTGTGGACCTCCATCTGCGTGTGGACCGCGCGACTTTCACCCCGGGCCTCGACGTCTGGGTGCCTGCCGGTGATTACGGCGTCGAGTTTCTCCAACGTTCTCAGCTGGCCCCCTGATCCGTCTCAGAGCCAGCGGCGACCCGATCCCCCTCTTCCGAAATCCGGGAGAGGGGGATTTTTTTGAAAAAGGGCAACCCGGGCTTGCGCGCGAGACGTTCCGTTGCATGACAGATTTAGAATCATTCTAATTCTAAAGCCATGCCTTCCCCTGCGCGCCCCGCTTCCAAACCCACCGGCCTCGAGTGCCGCATGGCCGTGCTTGGTGCTGATGTCCGCCTCACCCCCCATCGGCGTGAGGTTTTCGACACCCTGGCGGCTTCCACTGACCACCCGACCGCCCTGGACATCTTCACCCGGATCAAGGACCGCTCCCCCGGCATCTCCCTGGCCACGGTTTACAACTGCCTTGACCACCTGACCTCCGCCGGGCTGATCAAGCAGGTCCACCTCGAGCGGGGCCAGTCCCGCTACTGCGCCAACCTGCAGGAACACGTTCATTTTCACTGCGAAACCTGCGGCAAGGTCATCGACGCCCACCCCGCCGCCGATTTTGACCCCGCCAGGTTCTGGATCCTGCCCAAGGGCACCAAAGTCACCCGCATGGACATCGCCATCCACGGCACCTGCGATTCCTGCGCCAACAAATAATCCCCCACACACGACATGTCACTCGAGATTAAAGACCTCCACGCCCAGATCCCCGGCCGCGAAATCCTCAAAGGCCTGAACCTCACGATCAACCCCGGTGAAGTCCACGCCATCATGGGCCCGAACGGCTCCGGCAAAAGCACGCTCAGCAAGGTGCTCTGCGGTCACGAGGACTATGAAGTCACCGGCGGCGAGGTCCTGCTCGATGGTGAAAACATTCTCGACATGGCCGTCGATGCCCGCAGCCGTGCCGGTCTCTTCCTCGCCTTCCAGTATCCGCACGAGATTCCCGGTGTCAGCAACGCCAACTTCCTGCGCGCCGCTCTGAAGGCCCGCCTGCCCAAGGGCGAGGACATCGATGCCGTGAGGTTTTACAAGCAGCTCTACGCCCGCATGGACCAGCTGGAGATGGACCGCAGCTTCACCAGCCGCAGCGTCAATGAAGGCTTCTCCGGCGGTGAGAAGAAGCGCAACGAGATCCTTCAGCTCATGATGCTGGAGCCGAAGTACGCCATCCTCGACGAGACCGACTCCGGCCTCGACATCGACGCCCTCAA
Source organism: uncultured Prosthecobacter sp. (assembly GCA_964642905.1). Classification (GTDB taxonomy): domain Bacteria; phylum Verrucomicrobiota; class Verrucomicrobiia; order Verrucomicrobiales; family Verrucomicrobiaceae; genus Prosthecobacter. The sequence continues at coordinate 4,340 of CAZXPU010000010.1, read as the reverse complement.
GATCGTCTCCCGCGGCGTCAACGCCATGCGCAGCGAGAACCGCGGCTTCCTCGTCATCACCCACTACCAGCGTCTCCTCAATTACATCCAGCCCGACATCGTCCACGTCCTCATGGACGGCCAGATCGTCCACACCGGCGGCAAGGAGCTCGCCCTCAAGCTTGAGGAAAAAGGCTACGACTGGGTCAAGGAGGAGCTGATGGCCGCGGCGTGAACGCGGTGAAGCTGAAACTTTAAACCTGTAACTCCCCTCTTTTATGGTCATCGCCCCCGAACCCGTCGAAACCGATCTTCCCGCCAGTGAAGCGCCTGACATCTCCGACATCCGCGTGGACAGCGTCGGCGACTTCACCTTTCCGGAGCGCAACAAGTTCGACTCCGGCTTCGGCATCACCGAAAAGACCATCGACTACATCGCCGATGTGAAGGGGGATCCCGACTGGATCCGCGAGTTCCGCAAGAAGGCGCTCAAGGTCTTCCAGGACAAGCCCATGCCCACGCACTGGGCCACCAAGGACCTCGAAAACATCCACTTCGACGAGTTCCGCTACTACCTCAGCGACGGCCAGAAGCCGAAGCGTTCCTGGGACGAGGTGCCGGAGGATGTGAAGAAGACCTTCGACCGTCTCGGCATCCCCGAGCAGGAGAGGAAGTTCCTGGCCGGCGTCGAGGCGCAGTATGACAGCGAGGCCGCCTACTCCAACATCAAGGCCGCCGTCGAGGAGCAGGGCGTCATCTTCGTCAACAGCACCGAGGGCCTGCACAAGCATCCCGAGATCTTCAAGAAGTGGTTCGGCAAGGTCATCCCCACCGGCGACAACAAGTTCAGCGCCCTCAACAGCGCCGTGTTCAGCGGCGGCTCGTTCATCTACGTCCCGCCCGGCGTGAAGGTGAAGCATCCGCTGCAGGCCTACTTCCGCATCAACAGCGAGCAGTTCGGCCAGTTCGAGCGCACGCTCATCATCGCCGATGAAGGCGCGGAAGTGATGTACATGGAAGGCTGCACCGCGCCGAAGTTTGAGACCGCCACGCTGCACAGCGCCGTCGTCGAGCTCGTCGCCATGAAGGGCGCGAAGATCCAGTATGTCACCGTGCAGAACTGGAGCAGCAACGTCTTCAACCTCGTCACCAAGCGCGGCATCGCGCATGAAGACGCCGAGGTGCGCTGGATCGACTGCAACATCGGCAGCCGCCTCACCATGAAATACCCCGGCGTCATCATGAAGGGCCGCCGCGCCCGTGGCGAGGTCATCAGCATCGCCCTGGCCAACAGCGGCCAGCATCAGGACACCGGCGCCAAGATGGTGCACGCCGCCGACGAGACCACCAGCAACGTCATCAGCAAGTCCATCTCCATCGGTGAAGGCCGCGCCACCTACCGCGGACTGGTTCACATCCCGAAGCACCTCAAGGGCTGCAAGAACAACACCGAGTGCGACGCCCTGCTCATCAACCCCAACAGCCGCACCGACACCTACCCGGCCATCAGCGTCCGCGGCAATCAGCACGCCACCCAGCACGAGGCCAGCGTCAGCCAGGTCAGCGCCGAGCAGATCTTCTACCTCATGCAACGCGGCCTCACCGAAGCCGAAGCCATGAGCTTGTCCGTCAACGGCTTCATCAACGACCTCGTGAAGGAGTTCCCGATGGAATACAGCGTGGAACTCAAACGGCTCATCGACCTCGAAATGGAAGGCAGCGTCGGCTGAACGAAGAGCATGGAACAACTTGTCGAATATGCAGACCAAGCACTCTCGGAGATTTCCGAGATGTTCCTGCATGACAACGAACGTCCCACACCTTGGCGCGAACGTCTGAACGTTCCTGCCTTCGATTTCTCGGTGGATAGCTTGTCGGAACTCAATGCATACCTCAACTTCGCCCGTAAGCGTGAAAGCGTGGAATCGGTCTGGAACCTCATTTGCCTGAGAGCCGGTGCCTATCTCGGCGAAGTCATCCGACGCCACAATCCTGCCGAATGGCATTGGATTAGTTACGACGAAGGTGATCGAATCGCCCCGAGCTACTTTTCGGCTTTTGGCAAAGCCATCGGAAACGCATTCGCACTCAGTCAGAATGCCACGAGCTACTGTTATCCCCTCGCCAAGATCGACAAGTATCTCACCAACGGCTCCGAGGACAACACCCAGGCCTTTGCGAGGGTCATCATCGAAAAGTGGAGCGAGAAGGCATGACCTCGATCTCAGCCAGCTTCTGTTTCTCCTGCGCTCCCGAGTATTCCTCGTTAGCTCCTAGCTTATCGAAGCACGCGCCAGCGTCGTGGAGTGCGGTGGCAGAGATGCGAGGGCGAAGCCTCGCATCATCGACACCGCTTTCGAGCGCCCAGCTAGATCTTCCACGGATTGATCAGCGTCAGGCCCTTCGGGAAATCCTTCTCGTTTCGCGTCACCATGGTCAGCCCGTGCAGTTCAGCCGTCGCGGCGAGGAGTGTGTCCACGAAAGGCGGCTTGCGCTTTGTCAGCCGTTCCTCCCGGCTGTAAACCGGTCCCCAGAAGCTCATCAGAGTCCGATCCACGGGCAGAATTCTCCCACGTCGCTCCATCTCATCCGCAAAGCTGTTGAACCAAGCCATCAGAGTGGTCTTCCGCTTGCTCGGGGCCATTTTAACGATGCCTCGCTCCACCTCTCCAAGCGTCAGGATGGAAATGGCGCAGTCGGGATCGTGCGCGATGAGCCACTGCATCACTTTCGGGTCTTTTTTCCGTTTGGTCGGCTCACTGACGACCATGGTGTCGAGCAGATACTTCATGAGAAATCGACGTCTCGTGGCGGCCCTGGAGTGCGGAAGATGCGCTTGTGCAAGGTTTTATCCGGACAAGCCAGCAGGTGCTCCAGCATGCTCCATTCCTTCTCCTCCTTGGCCGGGGCCAGTTTCCGGAACTCCTCCTGCGACAAAACTACCACGACGGGTTTTCCATGGCGCGTGATGGTCTGTGCTCCTTCAGTCAGTGCACGATTCACCACCTCGCTGAAACGGTTTTTGGCCGTCTGGAGCTGCCACTCGGATTTTTTCACTGCTTTCATGCCATCAAGACTAACCGCCTGATTCTAGCCAGTCTAGCCAGATTTTTATCCCACATGCCTTCAGACACCTCCACCGGCCTTCTTTCCCTCGCTCCGTCTCGCAGCACCTCCACGCCAAGCTGGTTTACCACCCGTTCCAACGCCGCTTGGACCGCATTCCAGTCGCTGCCGCTTCCGGGGCTCAAGGACGAAAACTGGCGCTACTCGAACGCGAAGAACATCGAGCTCGCTGACCACGCGCCGGCCAAGGCGCCGACCGCCGAGCAATCCAAAGCTGCTCTCGCCGCCACGGAAGGCCTCAAGGAGCGTGCGGCGAGATTTGTCTTCGTCAACGACACGCTCGTCGAGTCCGACACAAACGGTCTTCCCGCCGGTGTGATCTGCGTGAGCTTTGAGGAAGCCCTGAAGTCTCACGAGGCAGCCCTGCAGCAGCATTTCATGAAGGGCGACCTGCCGCTCGGCTCCGGCAAGTTCGCCGCCTTGCACCTCGCGCATGTCAAGGCCGGCACCGTCATCATCGTGCCGAAGAATGTCGTCATCGAAAAGCCGGTCGAAATCTTCCACTGGGTTGTCGGCGACCACGCAGCCATCTTTCCGCACACGCTCGTCGTCGCGGAGGACAACGCCCAGGTCAGCGTCGTCGATCACTACCGCAGCCTCGAAGGTGAGGGCGGTCTCAGCATCGCCATCGCCGATCTCGTCGGCGGCAATGGCAGCAAGATCACTTACGCCGCCTGCCAGGAGCTGGCGGACGACGCCCAGGCGCTGCATCTCTCCAGCATCACCGCCGGACGCGATGCCAGCGTGAAGAGCTTCCAGGTGCAGCTCGGTGCCGCCTTCAGCCGCAGCGAGAGCGTCAGCGACCTCGTCGGCCAGGGCGCGCGCAGCGACATGCTCAGCGTCTCCCTGCCCATCGGCGAACAAATCGTCGATCAACGCACGCTTCAGCGCCACAAGGCCCCGCACGCCACGAGCGACCTGCTCTACAAAAACGCCCTCTACGGCAAGTCGCGCACCGTCTTCAGCGGCCTCATCATCGTCGATGAAGGCGCGCACTACACAGACGCCTACCAGACCTGCCGCAACCTGCTCAACAGCAACGACGCCGAGGCCAACAGCCTGCCCGGTCTTGAGATCAACGCCGACCAGGTCAAGTGCAGCCACGGCAGCACCAGCGGCCCGATCGCCGATGAAGAGCTCTTCTACCTCAAGGCCCGCGGCATCCCTGACATCGAAAGCCGCCGTCTCATTGTCGAAGGCTTCCTGGCCGACGTCATCGAACGCTTCGGCAACAG
>CAZXPU010000009.1:49553-70830 GCA_964642905.1 uncultured Prosthecobacter sp. | reverse complement strand
ATCCCAAGGCTACTGCGAAGCTGATCAGCAAACCGGTCGGAGTGGTGCCAGGTGCTCCTTGAGGGCCTGGGTGTCGTTGGTTCTCAGGGTTTTTCCGGAGGCTTGGGATCGGTCTTTTTGACAGGCTGAGGGAACTTGGGCGGGGGAATGAACCCGCCGCCTGCCTGGGAGCCTGACCAGCGGCCGGCACCCTGCTGGTTTTTGAAGGGGCGAGGGGGGCGGTTGTTCTGTTTCTGACTGCGCATGGGATCCTGAGTGGGTGATCCAAGGACGGGCGTACGTTGGCGTCAACGTGGATTTGTGGCGTGATGACCCGGCCTGTCCGGATGCCAAACTAGGCCTTGCCATGAGAGCGGCCGGATCATTAACATGGAGTCATGACATGGATCTCCGGGAGCCTGGGGCTGGCCGCCGCACTTTGCATGGCGACGGAGTGCCACGCGGAGATGCGGCAGTGGACGAATGCGGCGGGCAGGCTGCTGCAGGCGGAGTTTGCCGGTCTTGAGGGCGGGCGGGTGCTGCTGATTCTCGCCAACGGCAGCCGTGCGACGGTGGAGTTGCAGAGCCTGTCTGCGGCCGACCAAGCCTGGGTGAAGGCGCATCCGGCTCCTGCCAAGAAGGGGGGGCCGGCCTCGTCGGCTTCTTCGGTGGCTCTGCCGCCTCCGGAAAAACGGCGCATGCCCGACCAGGTCAAGGAACCCTTGCTTTTCACCACGATCCGAGTCGTTCGGGAGAAGCCGGGCGACTGCCTCTATGAGTCGGAGCATTTCCAGTTCAAGACCACGGCAAAGCTGGGCGTGGCGTTGATGAAGGACATCTGCCGTGCGTTTGAAAGCACTTATGAGCTCGTGCGGCTCATGCCATGGGGCATCCAGCCCCGGCCGGAAGAAGGGCGCAGCAAATTTCAGGCGGAGTTTTATGAAACCCGGGAGCAGTACCTGGCCACGGGCGCGCCCACTTGGTCGGCCGGCGTCTATTCCCTGAAGGACAAGGTCTTCCGCATCCCGTTTGAAGAACTGGGCATCTCGGCGCAGCCGGGTGCGGGAGGCGCCTATTACCGGAAGGGCGCGATCAACAATGACACCATCACTCATGAGATCACGCATCAGATGATGCATGCTTATGTGCCTTACATGCCCGTCTGGCTGGTGGAGGGCCTGGCGGAGTACACCTCCAACCTGCCTTATCGTGGCGGCGTGTTCCAGGTCAGTGAGGATGCCTCCGCCTTCGCGGTGCCCAAAGGTGCGGCCTCATCCTCCCGCAGGGGGCTGTTCAACTTCATGGTTCAGCGGCAGACGCCGGCATGGACCGGGGTCAAGAATCTCTGGGCCTTCACCACCGACATCACGACGGCGAATCCGATCACCCGCTTCACCCTCACGGATGACAACCTGACCCAGCCCGCCGGCTCCGACGCGCCGCCGTCGAGCTTGTCGGCCGACATCGCCAGCAACTATCGTTCGGGGCACCTGCTCACCTATTTCCTCGTGCGAGACCGGGATGGGCTGCCGCTGAAGAAGTACTTCGACGCCTTGCGGGGGGAGGCCGCGAAATGGCCGCCTTTCTGGAAGGCTCTGGACAATTACAAGGCGGAGATTGAGAAGCTGCGCCCGGCCTACGTAAACTATGAAAAGGAGATGGAGGCGTTCCTGCTCAAGCCGGGCGTCACGCGGCTGGACGATGGTCGCGTTTCCTACCCGACCACCCTCACTCCACCGGCGGATCCGCCGGAACTGCCGAAACCGCCGCTGCCTCCGGATCGCACCGATCCCAAGGCGGTCTGCGCGAAGCACCTGGGCATCCTTCTGGATGGTCGCAGCCTGGACCAGTTGAATGAGGAGGTGGTGCGGATGTTCCAGAACCTGGGCTGTCCGCTTTAACCGGGTGAATGAGGTGTTCCTGCGCTGGCGCGAGGATCGGGACGCTCTCGATTCCGCAGCTGTTGTCAGTGGAGCGCGGAACTCCGCTTCTGCAGCAGCGCGAACGCAGGGGTTGCGTGGAGTTATCTCCAGTCCTGCTCAGAACTGGAATGACGCGCCGAGGTAGAAGTTGCGGCCGTAGGCGGGGTCGATGCCGCTTGAGGTGATGCGTGAGTAATAGTCCTCGTTGAAGACGTTGTTGATTCCCGCCATGACGCTGAAGTTCTTGGTGACAGGAACTTCGGCGGTGAGGTCCCAGGTCATGTAGGCAGGAATGTCATACTGCGGGTTGCTGCTGTCCTGCGCCTTGTGATCGGCGACAAAGGTGCCGAGGAAGGAGACCTTGACCCCCTTGAAGCCGTAAATGAGCCCGGTTCGCAGCATGTATTCCGGGGCAAACTGAGGTGTGCTGCCGTCGTTCGGGCCGCCATGAATCTGCGCGTTCAGCAGGGTGACGTTGCCATAGTAGCTGAGGCTGCCGAGGCGGGAGGCGAGGGAGCTGCCACGCACGGCGTCCGTGGCGCCGATGAGGTCGATCTGGAAGGCGGCATCCCAGCCGTAGTTGATGCTGCGTCCGGCGCTGCCAAGGACGTTGTTGCTGACGGCGAAGCGGTTGTCGAGGTCGATGAGGAACAGGCTGGTGTCGAAGTTGAACCACTGGCGGGGATTGCCCCGGAAGCCGAGCTCGTAGCTCCATCCCAGGCCGGGATCGCTGTCCGTGGCGGTGGTGCCTGGAGTGTTGATCACGGATTCCGTAAAGATGGTCGGGCGGTAGCTCTGGGAAACGTTGGCATAGACCTGGGTTTCTGCGGGCAGATCATACGAAATGCCAAGTCCGAACAAGGGTTGGAAGTCACGCTTGGTGACGTCACGCTCGGACGTCTGGACCCCGGCGGTGGAGTAGGTCTTGGAATGCACGCTCTGGGTGATGCTTTCAAGACGGAAGCCCGGGGTGAGGGTGAAGTTGCCCCAGGTGAACTTGTTTTCCGCGAAGAAGGAGTAGTAGAACACGTCACGCTGGGCGTCACCGGTCGTCACTCCATCGCTGGCAGCAGGTCCGCTCAGGCCCCGTTTGTCGGTACGCGGTGAGTCCATGAGGTAGAACTGCATGCCGGCGGCGAGGGTGTGCTTGCCGCCCAGGCCCTCCCAGTCGTGCCGGATGCGGGGCTCGAAGCCGTAGGAATAAAAGGTCTGATCCTCGATGTTGGACTGGGTGCCGAGCGGCGTGACTCCGAAGGCATTGGTGCCCTGGGCGGCGGAAAGGCGCTGACGGTGGCTGTAGCGGTTGTAATAACCGGCCCAGAATTTCACATCCAGCTCGGTGCCTGTCTGAATCTTGTGCTGGAACTCGGCGGAGGCCACATAACGGCTCAGGTTGAAGTAATCATGACTCCGGGTGGCCCTGTCTCGGTTCTTCACATAATCCCGGTAGTTGAGCCCTCCGGGCTCGTCGTTTTCCTGCTCGTAAGCATCCAGGGCAAGGATCCAGCGGCTGTCCTGGTCGATGTCATACGAAAGCTTGAAGTGACCACCATCCAGCCGGTAGTCGCTGCTGTCGGTGCGGAAGCCCTGGGACTGGCGGTGGTTGTAGTAGCCGTAGTAGCCGACTTTGCCTGACGTGCCGGTGATGGCGGTGTAGTTGGAGAAGAAGCCGTCGGTTCCGCCAATGTTCTGCGTGCGGAAGGAAAACGGCGTCTTCCGGTCCGGCATGTAGGTGATGTAGTTCAGGGTGCCGGCAGGCTGGGGGCCGTACATCAACGAGCCGCCACCTCGAATGAACTCAATGCGGTCCACGACATCCAGCGGCGGGGTGTAGTAGGCCTCCGGATAACCAAAAGGATCGGCATGGATGGGGATGCCGTCCTTGAGCACCTGCATGAACTGCGTGCGGTTCGGGGTGCCGATGCCGCGGTAGCCGATGCTGACCAGCGGCGTCGTCTCCTCTGAAACAAGCAGGCCGGGCGTCAGCGCAAGCGCCTGGCGGTAGTTGTTGGCCTGAACCTTCGGCAGCGCGTCGAGGTCGATGACGGTGGCGCGCTTGCCGGCGAAAATGCGGGTGCCTTCCACGGGCATCAGGAACGGGTTCTGAATCACCGAATCGTTCTCGGACTCCCCGTAGACCATGATGGTGTCGAGCGTGGTGACAGCGCCAGTGGTCGGACTGGCGGAGGCTGCGGCCGCCTGAGCATCGGTTTTGTCGGTGGCAGGAGCCTGCTGTTGTGCGGCAAGCGGCAGGGCAAGAGATGCCAGCAGTGCAGGGAGGAGCTTGGAAGGCATGGTGGGTGAAGTTTGGAAAGGGATCTCAAATGAGATGTCGTCTCACTTGTTGGGTGGCCTGCTATAGGAGGTTGAGATTCAGATGCAATAACTTTTTGCGATGTTGTCGCATTTAGCGACTTTCCCAGGGAGGGTTGAGGGTTTGCACCGGACTTTCTGCGTGACGCCCAGGCCGGGTTCGTGCCATCGTCACCCTCCATGCATCTTCTCCTTGTTGAAGACGATCCCGAGCTAGGCCGCCAGATGACCTCCTGGATGGCTGAGGCTGGGCACTCGCTGCAATGGCTGGAGAGAGGTCAGGAGGCGCTGGACTGGTTCAAGGATCATTCCTGTGATGCGGCGATCCTGGATGTGGGGCTGCCGGACATCGATGGGTTCACCATTGTGGAAACCCTGAGGCGCAGCGGTGTCACGGTGCCGGTCATTTTTCTCACGGCCCGTGCCGGGGTGCCCGACCGGGTGCGGGGTTTGGCCGCCGGCGGCGATGACTATCTGACGAAGCCTTTCGCGGCCGAGGAACTGCTGGCCAGGCTGGATGCGTTGCATCGTCGAGCCGCTCATGCCCAGCCGTCGCGACGGCGCATCGGCAACTCCCTGCTGGATCCGGTGAAGCGCCGGGTCATCTGTGCGAAGGAGACCGTGGACCTTCAGCCGCGTGAGTGGACGCTGCTGGACGTTTTGATGCAGCATGAGGGCCGGATTGTGCCGAAGCAGTTCCTTCTGGAGCAGGTCTGGGACATCCGCTTTGACCCCGGCACCAACGTCGTGGACGCCATGATCTGCCGGTTGCGCCGGAAGCTGGAATCCGCAGGCAGCGACCTGCACATCGAAACCGTGCGTGGCAAAGGTTATGCCTTCCAAAAAGACCGTTCTTGACCGTATCCCGTCGCAGTGGCGGCTTGCCGTGCTGCTGGCGTTGTTTGTCGGCACCAGCATCGCCCTGACGCTGGTGTTGGTGCGCAGCGCCGTGAGCCGTGACCTGCACCGTTTTGACTCGGCGATCATCGTGGATGATCTGGTGGAATACGCCGCGATTCACGCCTCATCGGGAGTGCAGGGGGTGCGGGAGGTTTTTCCGGCGGGCCAGCACAGTGACAGCAACGGCCTGCGCATCACCTCGCAGGACGGGCGTGTGCTGTATGAGGAGGTTCCCGAATCCATGCGCGGTTACAAATGGCCGGTGAGCGTCCCGGCCAACGACTGGAACATGCGTAGAACCGTGCTGAGGGAGGTTCAGTCGCCGGAAACGGGCCTGCGCCTGACCGTTGGCGTGACCCGTCTGAAGGATGGCAGCTATCTTTGGTTCGGCCGCACGGATGCGGAGGCCCGGCGCTACCAGCACAACATCACGATGTACCTCTGGCTGGCCGGCATCCTGGCCGCAGCGGTGGCCCTGCTGCCTGTCATCTGGTACTCCCATGAGGTGCTGGTGCCCATCCGGGCCTTCACCTCCAGCGCCCGCCAGCTGCACCTGCCGGAAGGCACCGCCCGGCTCATGGCACCACGCGCCATTCCCGAGCTCAAGACGCTGGCCTCGGTCGTCAACGCCGGGCTGGATCAGATCCTCAGCCTGACCCGCGAGCTGCAGAGCACCAACGACCAGCTCGCCCATGAACTGCGCACCCCGCTGGCTCGGATCCGCGGCAATCTGGAGACCCTTCTCGACAAAAGTGACAGTCCCGAGGCCCAGGATGCGGCCGCACGCAGCCTGGAGGAGATCGACCGTGCCACGCAGCTTGTGCAGAGCATCCTGACGATCCGCGCCGGTGACCACAGCGCCCTGCGCTTGTACCGCCAGCAGACCTCCGTCCATGACCTGCTCCGCAACCTGGTGGACCTCTTCATCCCTGCCGCCGAGGACCGCGGTCTGAGCCTGGGCATCGAGCAGGGGCTGGACCTGGTGGTGAACATCGACCGTGAGCTGATCAACCAGGCGATCTCCAACCTCCTCGACAACGCCCTCGCCTACACGCCGAAAGACGGCAAGATCACCGTTCGCTGGCAGGCCGAGGGAACCGGGGCGGTCATTTTTGTCGAGGACAACGGGCCCGGCGTGCATCCCGAGGAAATGAACATGATCTGGGAGCGCTACAATCGTGGGACAGTCTCCAGATCACGTCACCCTGGCATCGGGCTGGGCCTGAGTCTCGTCCGTGCCATTGCCACCGCTCATGGTGGCAGTGTCGGTGTGGCGAACCGGCTGACAGGAGGCGCCAGCTTCTGGATCAAGCTCCCGCAGGGATGACGTTCATAACCAACGATTTGGCAATGAGGTCGAAAAAATCATCACTTTTTTCGATTTCCTTTGAACTGATTTTAAGGGCTGCGGTCGAATGCATCAGGTCGCTTTTCACGAAGATTTGTCCTGAACCATCCGCCTCTTCTTGCCGGGAGCCTGAAGAGGCGGAATTCAAGACTAAACCGCAGCGGGCCGGGATGACGGAATCCCGGCCCGTTCTGTTTTCAGGCGGGGTCCTGCGTGCCGCGACGTCGGCTGCATGCAAGCCGTCGCATCCGCCGGCGTATTCAAGGCGATGAATCCCGTCCTGTTCGACAAGCTCCAGTTCCGCACCCGCCGCCAGTTTCTGGGGCAGGCAGGGCAGTTCAGCCTGGGAGCGTTGGCGCTGCAGGCGCTGCAGCAGGAAGCCGGGGCGTTGCCTGCGGCGAACAACCCTCTGGCTCCCCGGCATGCCCCTTCGGCCGCCAAAGCCCGGCGTGTGATTTATCTCCACATGTCCGGCGCCCCTCCGCACCTGGACCTTTTCGACTACAAGCCGGAGCTGGTGAAGCGTGATGGGCAGAACTGTCCGGACAGCGAGCTGAAAGGCCGCACCTTTGCCTTCACCTCGGGCGTGCCGAAGCTCATGGGCACGCCCCGCAGTTTCAAGCAGTATGGCAAGGCGGGCATGTGGATGAGCGACGCCTGCCCGAACTTCCACGGCATTGCCGACGACATCACGATGGTGCGGTCGATGTACACCGACCAGTTCAATCATGCGCCGGCGGAACTGCTGCTGTTCACCGGTCACACGCGCCAGGGCAGGCCTTCCATGGGCTCCTGGGTGACCTATGGACTGGGCACGGAAAACCAGGATCTGCCCGGCTTTGTCTGCCTGATCTCCAGCGGCACCCAGCCGAGCGGCGGCCAGGGACTCTGGGGCAGCGGATTCATCCCCAGCGTTTATCAGGGCGTGCAATGCCGAAGCAAAGGCGACCCTGTTTTGTTCGCCTCCAACCCGGCGGGCATGAACCGTGAGATGCGCCGCAAAACCCTCGATGCGCTGCGTGAACTCAACGAGGCGCAGGCCGCCGAGTTGGGTCACCCCGAAACCGTGACACGCATCGCCCAGTATGAGCTGGCCTACCGCATGCAGGCCAGCGTGCCCGAGGTGATGGACATCGCCAGGGAGCCGGCGCACATGCTCGAGGCCTATGGCGCGAAGCCTGGTGAGTCCAGCTTTGCCAACAACTGCCTGCTCGCCCGTCGGCTCGTCGAACAGGGAGTTCGCTTCGTGCAGCTGTTTGACTGGGGCTGGGACTTCCACGGCACCGGCCCCGACAATGGCATCACCGACGGCCTGACCAAAAAGATGGCCGCCACCGACAGGCCCGTCTCCGCGCTCATCAAGGACCTGAAGCAGCGCGGGCTTCTGGAGGACACCCTCATTGTCTGGGGCGGCGAGTTCGGCCGCACGCCCTTCCGCGAGGGCCGCACGGCCGCCAGCAAGGTGCTCGGGCGCGACCACTACCCGGACTGCTTCACGGTGTTCATGGCGGGCGGTGGCGTGAAGGCGGGCTTTGACTTCGGCAGCACCGACGAGCTCGGCTTCCACATCGCCGAGAACAAGGTGCATGTGCATGACCTCCAGGCCACGATCATGCACCTGCTCGGCTTCGATCACGAACGCCTGACCTACCGTTTCCAGGGTCGTGACTACCGCCTCACCGACATCCACGGGCATGTCGTGAAGGACCTGCTGGCGTGAGGTCTCTCAGCGTGGCTCGACCGGCTCCTTCTCGAAGTCCGTGGGCGTCACCCAGCCGGCGTTCACCTTTTCGCCGCGCATGAACTTCTCATAAAACCCAGCGCCGTTCGTGGCGGGATACTCGTCGAAAACCCGTCCGTTGCCCGCCATGCGCGGGTCGCCCTGCGCCCTCAGTTCGGACTCCATGCGCTCACGCAGCTTTTGCAGGGTCTCCTTGTGAACGGACTCCCCGGCGAGGTTGTGGACACAGTCTTCATCCACGCTCAGGTCATAGAACTCCTCGGCCGGACGCATGCCGAAGTTCAGCCTCCAGAACCGGTCAGCACGGTCCTTGCGGCCCATCTCCAGGATCAGCGACTTGGTCGGGCCGCCGTCGGTGTCGAGGTAGCCTGTCTCAGGGTTGCCCGCCGGCCAGCGGGAGGGCTCGTAGTTTTTCAGCAAAAGATGTTCGGCAGTGATGATGCCGCGGATGGGATAGCCCTGGTCATGAGGCCGCCCGACATCGGTGCGCTCCTTGCCGACAAGGGCGTGGTCGCGTTCCGCCACGACACGGCCCGCCTTGTCACTTTCCAGGATGGGCCGCCAGCTGGTGCCGGTGACCGGCATCATGCCGCCGTCCTTGGCCGCCACTCCGGCGTAGTCGAGGATGGTGGGTGCGATGTCGATGAAGCTGACAAAGTCCTCGACCACGCGTCCCGGATGTTTCATGCCGGCGGGGTAGCGTACGGCCAGCGGCACATGGTTGCTGGCCTCGTAGGCGTAGCCCTTGCAGCGGGGGAAGGGCATGCCGTGGTCGGCGGTGACGATGATGAGGGTGTTGTCGAGCAGGCCGCGCTTCTCCAGCTCGGCGATCATGCGGCCGAGATGGCGGTCGGTGTGCTCCACCTCGAAGGCATAGTCCAGCATGTCATGACGGACGATGTCATCCTCGGGCCAGAAGCCCGGCACCTTCGGGATGTCGGCGAGCTTCTTGCCGCCCTTCTTCACTCCGGACTGGAATTCGTAGTCGCGATGCGGCTCCAGGCTGCCATACCAGAAGCACCAGGGCTTGTCGCCGGGCGCGGCGTCGAGGAAGTCGGTGAAGTTGGCCGCATAGTCATTGTTAGTCATGCCATTGGCGGGCGGCGGGGCCTTGCGGCGGTTGAAGGGCAGGCCGGTGATCTGCCTCGGCCTGCCGTCCTTGTCATTGGCAACACCCGGTCCCCAGCCCTTGCCGGTGATGCCCATGTGCCAGCCCTTGTCCATGAGCACCTCGGGCCAGCTTTTCAGCTTCGCGGGAAAAAAGGCCATGTGGTTGCCGGCCTGCTCATTCTGCCAGGCGTGCCGGCCGGTCAGCACGATGGCGCGGGAGGGGGCGCACTTGGCGACGGGCGTGTAGGCGTGGGTGAAGAGCACGCCCTCCCTGGCGATGCGGTCGAAGGCGGGCGTTTTCACCCAGGTCGTGCCATAGGCCCCGGCATGGGCGCCCCAGTCGTCGGCGATGGCGAAAAGAATGTTAGGCCGGTTTTCCGTGGCCCGGAGAAGGCTGGCGGCGGCAAGCAGGAGGAGAAAGGTCTTCATGGTCGGGTGCAGTCCTGGTTCAACGCGCAAAGACGGTCTTCAGGTCCAGCGAATCGCCCATCTCGCTGGAAAGGCGCACCAGTTCCTGGAAAAGCTCCTGTTTCTTTGCGGCATGCGCGGGGCTGGCCGCCAGATCCTTCATCTCCTCCGGGTCTTCGGCCAGGTGGTAGAGCCGCTGCACGCCGGCTTTGGGATAGGCGATCAGCTTCCAGCCGTCGCGGGTGACGGAGCGCTGCAGGTCGAGGTAGGCTCCATAGACGGAAGGGTAACTTGTCTGCTTCTGACGGCCTTCCAGCAGCGGGCGCAGGCTGTTGAAGAAAACATGCGGCGGCTTGTCCGCCCCCGCAAGATCCAGCGCCGTCGCCATGACATCCTGAAGGTAGATGGCTTCGTCGATCTTCGCGCCCCTGGCCACTCCTGGACCTGCCACGAGAAAGGGCACGCGCACGCTGTGGTCGTACAGGTTTTGTTTGCCGAACAAACCATGATGACCCACCGCGAGCCCGTGGTCGGCGGTGAAAAAGATCCAGGTGTTGTCAGCGCGGCCGGAGGCGTCGAGCTCGTCCAGGATTCTCCCGATCTGCTGGTCCATGTGGGTGATGAGCGCATAGTATTCCCGGCGGTGGGTTTTCACCGCCAGCTCGGTGCGCGGCATGGGCGCAAGGTTTTCATCCCGCAGCTTGTGGGAGCAGCCCATGGCGTCCTTGTGGGGATATTCGGGCAGGAAGTTGGCGGGCATGGCGATGCGCTCCAGCGGGTAGCGGTCCAGGAACTCCTTTGGCGCCTGACGCGGGTCATGCGGGGCGTTGAAGGCGGCGTAGATGAAGAAGGGTTCGTCGGATTTTTGAGCCTGCTTGAGAAAGCCGAGGGTGTCATTGGCGACGACCTCGCTCCAGTGGGTGCCGCCCTCCCAGAAGCCGCCCAGGCTGCGGTCATCGGGGCTCCAGGGGTCGGGCGCACCTTCGAGCGGCCTGTTGTAGGAGGCGGGCACGGTTTTGGGCATGCCGGCACGGACATCGCGTGTGACGTCGAAGCATTTCGCGGCGTCGGTCTGGATGTGCCACTTGCCGGTCATGAAGGTCCTGTAGCCGGCCTTTTTCATCAGCTGCGGCCAGAGCACCCCGGCCCTGCGTTCGCCATCGGTCTTGTTGTAAACCTTGTTCGCGTCCCAGACGCTGCGGCCGGTGATGAGCATGGTGCGGCTGGCCACGCATACGGCGCCGCTCCACGAGCCCATGTTGCAGGCCCGCGTGAAGGTGGTGCCGCGCGCCGCGAGACGGTCCAGGTTCGGCGTGTCGATGTCCGTCCGGCCGAAGGCCCGCACGGCTTCATGGCAGTGGTCGTCGGCGAACAGGAACAGGATGTTCGGCCTGGCCGCGTGAAGGCAGGAGGCGGCCAGAACAAAAAAGAGGAGCAGCGGATTCATGGACAGCCCAGGGTAACGTGCTTCGCGGCGGCATTGCTTCATCCCTTTGCATCCGCAACACCCGCAAAAAATGTTGTGCGAAACAGCGTGATACCCTGGTAAAGAAAAGGAATCCTCGAACTCATGAAGACCTTTCCTGTCACCATAGTCGCAGCCATCGGCAGCCTCCTTCTGGTCACCTCCTGCGTGCTTCCGGGCGGAACACGCGGCAAGGCGGCCTACTTTGAGGTGCATGTGAAGCCGGTGTTTCAGGCCAACTGCCTGCGCTGCCACCAGGGACCGCAGGCACCGGCCCGCCTGGATCTTTCGGACCGGAAAAGCGCCCTGGCCTCGGTCAGTCCCCGCACCGGTCGTCCGTTCATCATCCCCGGTGATCCCGACTGCAGCCTGATCGTGGCCGCCGTGACGCGCCGCGGCACGCACCCGCGAGTGATGCCACGTCAGGAATTGAGCCTGACCGAGGACGAGATCGGTGAACTCAGCGAATGGATCGAGGACGGCGCCTACTGGCCGGAGGGATCCGCCGGCAAGCTGCAGGCGGTGTTCAATCCGGAGAATCCTTGAACCTGCCCTGTCAGGCCGCCACAGGCATGGACTCCTTCCGCAGCGCCCGCACGGCGAAGTTCTCCGCCGGGGGCACGTCCCAGACAAGGTGGCGGGAGAGCAGGCGCATGAGGCCGCGGCTGTAGCGGGAGCGTGTCCAGCCGCCGGAGGCCATGCTGGCGATGTGGCGGGTCGAGTGGCGCTCCATGCGGCTGGCCAGGTTGAACGGCGAGGGCTTCATGGCGAGGTTCTTGCCGGCCAGGTGGATGCGGAAGATGCGGCCGTCGTAGAAGTAGCGCACCAGTTCCTGCCAGGCGCGGTGCCAGTCGGTGACGACGTCTGAATAGGAGTTCAGCGCACGCGCCAGCTTTTCCGGCTGCCCCAGGATCTCGAGGCCCTGGCGGAAAACGAATCGGTCGAGCTGCTGCGCGCCAACCAGCGACATGAACAAACCGGGCGACAGCATGGGATCGACAAAGCCGAAGGCGTCGCCGCAGAGCACCCAGCCCGGGCCGTGGCCCCGAAGGGTGAGAAGCTGGTAGTTGGAATAGGTCATCACCGGCGTGATGCGGCGGGCGCGGGCCGCCTTGGCGGCGAGCAGGGGTTCCTGGCGGATGGCATTTTCCAGCCGTTCCTCCGCCGTGGCCCCAAGCGTCCTGGCGTGCTCCTTCGAGACGACGATGCCGACGGACAGCCTGCCGGGAAGGGGGATGCGCCAGCTCCAGCCGGCGCGCAGCACCGAGATGATGACCTGGCCGGGATCGACCTCGTCGTGCTCGAAGTCCTCGAAGTGCGCGAAGTAGGCGACGTCGTCACGTTCGCCCCGCTCGGAGTCCAGGTTCATCGTGCGGGCAAAGGCCCGGGCCCGGCCCGAGCAGTCCACCAGCAGGGGGCGTTCGTCCGGCTTCAAGCCTGCGGCCTCACGGCTTGCACGGTCCAGTTGAATCGTGGGTTCGCCGTTGCTAAGGCCGCCTTCCAGGCCGGCGCGGGCGTGGACAAAGCGTGCGCCGAGCTCCTCGGCGCGGGTGCGCAGCAGGTTGTCAAACTCAGGCCTGGGGACGTTGTAGGAATAGGTGGGCAGATGACCCTCGACGTTCTTGAAGCTGAAATGAATGCGCGGCCCGTCGTCTGTCACAAAGAAGGAGGCCCCGGGCTTCAGCATCGACATCTTCGCAACGCGATCCTCGATGCCGAGCTGGCGGAAGACGGGAACCACGCCGGGGATCAGCGATTCACCGACGAGCAGGTCCGGACGCTTGTCATCGTCAAACACGAGGCAGCGGATGCCGCGCCGGGCCAGCAGTCCGGCCAGCGTGCAGCCGGCCGGACCCGCGCCGACGATCACAACCTGGGGGGATTCTTCAGACATGTTTGCGCAGGGTTTGAAACGCGGCCCGCCTCCGGTCAGACGCGTTCCAGCTTGATGGGATAGGTCTGGAAGGCGTTCCACTGGCAGACGATGAGGTCGCCGTTGTCGAGCACGCAGACGTCGTGCCCGTGATCAAAAATTCGTTCGGCCTGCTGCAGGGGCTTGAGCTTGCCGCCCTCATAAACGGGCTCCGTGCCGCCCGGGGCGCTGACCACGCGGTCCTGGGCGTCAAGCACGACAGTGAAGCCGCTGGGATTCTGGGGCAGCTTGTTGACCTCGGGGGTCTTGCTCCAGCAGACGCCCGCGTAAATCTCCTGGCCGGCGATCACCGGGCGGCAGACCATGGCGCCGGGCACCTCAATGGTGCCAAGGTACTTGCCGTCGAGCGTGAAGCGCCGGAAGCAGTGGTCCGCACGGGAGGTGACGATGACCGTGGCCTTGTCCGCGCCCTGGCGGGTGTCGATGGCGATGCCATGCGCATTGTTCAGCCGCTGTTCCTCCGGAACGCCGTCCTTGCCGCCGAACTTCTGGATGAACTGTCCGTTGCGATCATAGCGCAGCACGAACTGCGAGCCGTAGCCGTCCACCACGTAGATGTCGCCGTTGGGGGCGACGGCGGTCTCGGTGGGGTTGTAAAACATCGAGGGCTCGTAGGCACCCACCATCATCGGATGGCTGAGGCTGAAGATCTCGCGTCCACCGAGGTCCATCTTGGTGACGCGTCCGGTCTGGCGGTAGCCGCCACCGCCGCTTTTCCAAAGACCGCTGTCGGTGAGCAGCAGGAACTCCTCGCCATTTTCCGAACTCAGCGTCAGGCCGTGTCCGCCGGGCCAGGCGCTTCCCCAGGAGTCCAGGATCGTGCCGTCGGGCTTGAAGATGAGCATCTGGTTGTCCCAGTGGTCGCCGACCATGAACAGGCGGCCGTCCTTCACCTGCACCATCTCATGGCAGTTCAGGATGGGGTGATGGCGGCCCTGGCCCGCAGGCACCCATTCCTTGATGACCTTGTAGCGGTGTCCGCCGTGCCCGATCACCGTGTCCTTCTTCGGGTCGGGTGCGGAGCGCAGAGGCTGGACCCAGGTGGCGGCAAGGGCGGTGCTGAGGCCGCCGAGGAAATGGCGTCGGGTGCGTGACATGCGGCCACTTTGGGGATGCGGCCCGCAGGTGACAAGGTGATTCTCCGCGCCGGTTCAGCGCGGGCCGAAGTCATCGAGATACTGGCCTACGATGGTCGCCAGGTCCGGAGGCTGGGGCAGCCCCAGGGCGACGGCCCGGGAGCCGTCCACCTGCTGCGGCCAGTTGTCCACGATGCCCTGGATGCGTGCGTCGAAGGCATCGACGATCGGAGCGAGCTGGATGCCGCGCGCGGCGGCGACCTGTGTGATCACTTGTTCGGCCAGGGCCGGGGTCACCCGGTGGGCCGGCAGAACGTAGGCGCGGTCGCGGCCGAGCTTTTCCTCCGGCATCTCGCCCAGGGCGATGAAGGATTCGATGACGGTGCGGTAGCCGGTCATCGGATGCGGCTGGTCACGGCGGATCGGCAGCTGGCAGGGCTCGCCGTTCAGGGGCTCGCGGAACATGCCGCTGGCCCAGCTGGAGGCGGCGGCGTTGGGCCGGCCGGGACGGACGATCACCGTCGGCAGGCGCACGCTGCGGCCGTCGAAGAAGCCCTTGCGGGTGTAGTCGTTGACCATCATCTCGCACATCGCCTTGGTCATGCCATAGGTGGTCTGGGGAAGCTGCTTGGTGAGGTCGGACATCAGGCCTGACATGTCCAGGCCGCCGTAGCAGGCGACGCTGCTGGCGAAGATGACGCGCGGCCTGCCCTCCGCCGCCCGCGCCGCCTCGAACACGTTGCGTCCGCCGTCGAGGTTGACGCGCAGGGCGTCGTCAAAGCGTTCCTCGCACTCGCCGCTGACCATGGAGGCGAGGTGGAAAATGGCGTCAAAGCGCGGCCCGCAGGCCGCCATCACCACGCTCCGGTCCCCGATGTCACCCGTCACCTGCCGAACTTTTGGATCGGCGGAGGGGGTGCGGAAGAAGGCGTCCAGGAGCACCATCTCCGTGATGGGCCGTCCGAGCCAGGTCCCGCGTTCGAGAAGTCTCGAGGCGAGCTGGGAGCCGAGGAATCCACCGCCGCCGGTGATGATGATTTTCATGAGGGAAAAGGGATCGTGGTTTGCAAAGCGGCGCAGGCTGTGTGCAGTGCCGTCCACCACCATGAGCAAGCCTCTTTCAGGACACAAGATCGGATTCGTCGGACTCGGAAACATGGGCCGTGCCAATGCACGCCACCTGCTCGCCGCGGGCGCTGAAGTTGTCGTCTGGAACCGCAGTCCCGGTCCCGTTCAGGAGGCCGTGGCCCTGGGCATGAAGGCGGCGGAAAACCTGCCCGCGCTTGCCCGTGAAATCGGAGCCGGTGTCATCTGCATCAACCTGACGACCACCGAGGTGGTGCGCGAGGTGGTCTTCGGTCCCGGCGGCCTGGCCGAAGGCCTGGACCCTCAGGCACTGATCATCGATTTCGGCACGACAGGCGTGCCCGAGACCCGCGAGTTCGCCTCGCGCGTCAACTGGGTGGACGCCCCTGTGTCAGGCGGCCAGGTCGGCGCGGAGGCGGCGACGCTCACCATCATGGCGGGTGGCAGCGAGGAGAACTTCCAGCGCGCCCTGCCGGTCTTCCAGGCCGTCGGCAAGAACATCACCCACATGGGGGCCGCCGGCAGCGGCCAGGTGACGAAGCTCGCCAACCAGCTCATCGTTGCGCAAACCATTGATGCGGTCGCCCAGGCCCTGCGCATGGCGGAGCTGTCAGGCGTCGATCCCGCCCTGGTGCGTCGCGCTCTGCTCGGCGGCTTTGCGGAAAGCCGCATCCTTGACCTGCATGGCGACCGCATGGTGCGCCGCGACTTTGCGCCCGGCGGCCGTTCCGTGCTCCAGCTCAAGGACGTGCGGCTGATGTGCCAGCTCGCCGAGGCCGTCGGCCTCGACTCGCCCACCCTGCGCAACTCGCTCGCCCAGTGGGAGAGGTTTGTGCACGAAAAAGGCCATGGCGACCTCGACCACAGCGGCCTGTTCAGGCTCTACGAGGAATAACCAATAGCGCGGCCTCAGCGCGTGGCGACGCCCGGCCTGCGGATCTTCAGCAGCAGCGGAAAGCTGGTCTGAAGTCCGGCGCTGTCGTGCTCGTTGCGGGCGGAGCTGATGGCGCCATGGCAGAGCTTGTCCTGCTCCTGCACCCAACTGGCGGCGCGGAAGAAGATCGGGCGTTCATTTTCCTTCTCGCGGATCTGCACGCCGTTGAGGCCGATGTCGTCGATGATGACGCCATGAGGCAGGCCGTGGACGTCGAGGTTGATGAGGCCGTTGTCATTCAGCCGCACGGCGCGCAGCCAGGCCTTGACGGTCTGTCCCGGAACAAGTGTGATCTCCAGGGGCTTGGTTTCGTCGGCCTGGGAGCGCATCACCGGCCTGCCGTTGCTGTCGGGTTCCAGGACGATGATGAACTTCGGCTGCGGGCCGAGCGCGACCTTGCCAAACGTGCCTCCGTCATGCCTGAGGGTGCCGGAGCTGGCGGTGATCTTCAGCTGGCTCCAGTCGGCGTCTGCCGGGGCGTCGGGCATGGCGTGAAGGCTGCCGCTGATGAGGTCGTGCCCGGCCTCGATGAGAAGCGGCGTGGTGGCCTGATAACCTTTTGGCAGTCCCGAGATGTCGATGCGGATGGCGTCGTCGAAGTTGTCGCTCCGATCGGCGCGGAAGGAGAAGCCGATGGAGGCGCCGGGCATGACGGTGGGGTTCATGCCGGCGAGCTTGATGCTGAAATCCGGCCGGGGTTCGCGGATGGAAAGCGTGTAAACAAAGCGCTCGCCGCCCCAGCCCCGGGTGTCGGTGACCCGCACGATATAACGTCCGTTGGCGGGTGCGGTGAAGGTCAGGCGTGAGTCGCGGCCGATCTTGCGGTCGCCGCTGTCGTCGTTCTGATGATTGAGCGTGAACACGGGCAGGCCGTTGGGCACCAGCTCGGTGCCGAGCGGATGCGGCTGCACGATGTAGCAGGGCTCGTCGAGCGAGTGGGAGGTGGCGCTGGTGTCGAAGTAGGCCCGGCGCATGCCGCCGCTCACGTAAAAGAAGCAGCCGCCGTCTGGGCCACGCGGCATGCGGATGATCTTCATGATGTCGCCGTTGAACCACACGAATTCGTTCAGCTCCATCTCCTCCCAGTTCTGCAGGCGGATGTCCGGGTTGTTGGCGTCAACGCTGCGGAAGTTGTTGTAGCTGTCGCGCACGGCCTGCATGAGCAGCCGAGGCACGGGGCTGCCGTCGGTGTTCAGCACCTCAATCTTGGTGTCGGCGGGCGATCCGGCCTGGGCGGCCAGGGTTTCGATGATCCATGTCCGGCCCTTCTTCGACTCGAAGGCGAAGTGGTCGGCATCGCCGGTCTTGTCCAGCCTGCCGTGGATGTCGGATGGAACCGGCACGGCCTGGGCCGTGGAGGCTTTGTCATTGCCCCCGGTTTCAGTCACCGGAATCAGGGCATTCACGCGCAGGGACGGCTGAGTGCGAAAACGCAGCGCCCTGGCATCGAGCGGCACGTTCACCGTGCCTTCCGCCTCCGGCTTCATCGTCACGAATGCCTTGTCAGCCATGTGGTGACCGATGAGCGTGACGCGGGTTTCATGGCCAGCCTGCGCGGTGAGGGGCGACCAGCCGGTGACATAAGGCAGGGCTCCGACGGTGAGGCGGTAAAAATGGTTCGCGCTGCCGTCCAGGGTCGTGTTGCTGACCAGCAGGGTGTAGTCACCATCGACGGGCGCCTTCCAGGCGATGAAGGGATCGCTGCCGCTGTCGAGGCCGCGGTTGACGACGAGCACGTTCCGGGCGGCGTCGAGGATTTCGAGCGTGGGGGACTTGGCCGCGCTGCCGACCTGCGCGACGGCGAGGTCGAGGATGAGTTCCTCACCCGCCTTGGCGGTGAAGCTGTAGGCGTCATGCTGGCCCGTTTCACTGAGCGTTCCCCAGAGGCTGGCGGGCAGTGCGGCCAGCCGCACCGGGCCCTCCTTGAAGCTGGCGGCCCGGGTGACGACGGGTTCCAGGTCGTCGGCATGGATCTTCAACCGGGCGGTTTCACCCGTGGGGTTCTTCAGCCAGATTTCATGGGGGCCGCGCGGCAGGTCCGCCGTGGCGCTGATCTTCAGCCGTGCGGTCGTGGGCTTGAGGCTGGATCTGGCGATCTGAAGCTTGAGCCCTGGGTGCGAGGCCAGGGCCTGGGTGTCCTCGGTGAGGTTCTTGCCGGTGAGGCTCACCGTCAGCTCGCCGCCGATGCGGGCGGCGCGCGGCGCGATGCCGGCAAGCTCCAGCCTGCCCGGCTTCGCCGCCATGGCGCTTTTGGCCGCCGGTTTGGCCTTGGCCTGCGCATGGGCGGAGGCAGCCGCTAACAACAAGGATGACAGGCAGATGAGGACGGGCTTCATGGCGGCGGGACGGGTGGTTAGACTACGTGCATGCAGGGCGTTTCTAAATGGATGATGCCGCTTTGGGCTTGAAGGATTCAAGGCGGGGGGACCTGCGGGCTGTCCCGCACACGCGTGGGTTGCGCTTTGTGGGCGGCAGGGAAAGATGGGCGGCTTGAAGCCCTGGTTCCTCTGTTGGTTATTCCTGGCCGCCACCGCCATCTCCCATGGCGGCGGCCCCTGGTCATGGCTGAACCCGGACATTTCCGCGCTTGAGGCGGGCATTGCCGAGCAGACAGGACGGCTTGAAGGGCTGCCCGCCATGCCTGCGCCGCAGCCGCTGGAGCACGCCGGCTTTCACAGCGGGTTTGCGCCGAAGGAGGACTCGGTGCGCTGGGTGCAGGTGGACCTGGGGGAGGAACGGGCGATCGACGCCGTGGCGGTGGTGCCGGCGATGCTGGGCAGCAGGCAGGCCTACGGGCTGCCCCGGCGCTTCCGCATCGATGCGTCGAATGATCCTTGGTTCGGCGAGTCCGTGACCCTGCTCGACCGAACGGAGGAGGACCGGCGCGCTCATGCCGCCCCCTGCCTTGTCAGCATGCCCGGCACGCGGGCACGCTATGTGCGCTTCACCGCCATACGCCTCGCGGCCCAACCGGGCCTGGAGAAACGCTTCATCTTCTGCCTGGGCGAGCTGCTGGTTTTCAGCGGCGGCCGCAACCGCGCCCTTCATGCCGAGGTGCTGGCACCGAACTCGGTGGAAACCCTGCCGACCTGGTCGCCCCGGCATCTGGTGGACGGCGCCTATGCCCTGGGTCCGCCGGTTCGGCCGGACGATGTCCAGGGCAATGGCTGGCATGGTGAAATTGCACGGCAGGCCGAGGCTGCGCAGTGGGTGGAGGCGGACCTGGGCGCGCCGCAGACGCTGGACGAGATCCGGCTGATTCCGGCGCATCCGCGCGATTACCCGGAGCGTCCGGGCTTTGGTTTTCCTGTCCGCTTCAAGGTGGAGGCGGATGGGCGGACGCTGTTTGACAGCACGGGCGCCGACTTTGCCAGTCCGGGCGACACGTCGGTTTCCTGGAGGGCGCCGGGACTGCGTGCGCAGCGTCTGCGGGTGACCGCCACACGCCTCTGGGAGCGCAGCGGCGACTTCGTCTTCGCGCTCGCCGAGCTGCAGGCCTTCGCTGGCCGAACCAATTTTGCGTTAGGGGCTGAGGTGACCAGTTCCGCGGACACGCTGACGGCCTCCTGGGCTCCCCGCCAGCTTGTCGACGGACGCAGCAGCACGGGCGAGCTGCTGGCTGAGGACACCTGGCTGGAGGGACTGTCCCAACGTCACGAGCTGGAGGGACAGCTTGCCTTGACCCTGCATCAGCATGCCCAGGCCAGGGGAAAGGCGGTGACCCGTGCCGTGGGCGTGGCGATGGCGGCGCTGGTCCTCGCCGTGGTGCTGGCCTGGCGGATGTCCAGGCAGGCGCGGCTTGCCCGCAGGCAGGAGATCGACGTGCTGCGGCAGCGCATCTCGCGGGATCTGCATGATGAGATCGGCAGCCATCTGGGCAGCATCCGCCTGATGTCCGAGCTCGCCCTGCGCGAGGACCATGGCAATGAGCCGCTCCAGGAGATCCATCGACTTGCCGGCGAGGCGGCGGAGTCCATGCGCGGCATCATCTGGCTGGTGCGTGAAGGCGATGCGCCGAGGCTGACAAGCCTGGTGGAGGCCCTGCGTCAAAGCGCGTCGGCCCTGCTGAAGGGCGTCGGCTGGCAGCTCGAAGTCCGTGAGGGCGGGGAGGATCCGTCCATCATGGCCTCCCTGGAGTTTCACCGTCAGGTGTTCCTGCTGTTTCGTGAGGCCGTGCATAACATTGCGCGTCATGCCAGGGCTTCGTCCGTCAGGATCGAGGCAGGCTGGAGGGACCGGCGCTTCATCCTGCGCATCGAGGATGACGGCTGCGGCTTCGACCTGGAAGCCGTGTCCGCTGGCGACGGCCTTGCCAACCTCCGCCATCGCGCGGCCGCCCTGGGCGGTTCCCTGGACATTTCGAGCGAGCCGGGGGCTGGCACCCGCATTCTTCTCAACGCCCCGATTTCATGAACACCGTCTGGATCATCGAAGATCATGCCGCCCTGCGCCGGACGCTGGTGCGGGTGCTCAATGCCGAGCCCGACCTGCAATGCACGGGCGACTTTGACTCCTGCGAAAAAGCCCTCGCCGCTCTGGGGCGTGACGGGGCTCCCGACCTGGTGCTGCTGGATGTCGGCCTGCCGGGCATGAGCGGCCTGGAGGGCATCCGCAGGATCAAGGAATATTCGCCCCGCACGCAGGTGGTGCTGCTGACGGTTTTCGACGATGACGACAAGGTGTTCCAGGCCATCTGCGCAGGCGCGGCCGGCTATCTGCTGAAGACCGGCTCGGCCGCCGACATTGCCCAGGCCGTGCGGGATGCCCTGGCCGGAGGATCCCCCATGAATCCGCGCATCGCCCGGCGCGTGCTGGAGATGTTTTCCAGGCTGGCGCCCAAGCAGTCCGACTACGGGCTCAGTGATCGCGAAAAGGAGATCCTGCAGCTGATGGTCACCGGCCTGATCAAGAAGGAGATCGCCGACCGTCTGACGCTCAGCATCCACACCGTGGACACCTACCTGCGCCGCATCTACGAGAAGCTGGAGGTCAACACCCGCACCGGGGCCGTGGCCAAGGCGCTGAAGGAAGGGCTGGTTTAATATCTGCGGCGACTTTGCTT
>CAZXPU010000009.1:0-49543 GCA_964642905.1 uncultured Prosthecobacter sp. | reverse complement strand
GCGCATCCGCAGCTGTCCTGGCATCGTGACCTGCGATTTTTAGATCCGGGTGACCAACGGCGCATCACCCTGCGGGGCAGTCATCGCTTTCGGCCGATGACCAGAAACCCGGGCTGTCCCGTGCTTGCGTGGCATGAAAGCCTGCCGTGAACGGCGTATGTGTCCACTCATGCGCATCGCCTGCCTCATCGCCTTTCTCGCCTCGCCGCTGTCTGCGCTGGACTTTGTGCGCGAGGTCCGGCCGATCTTTGAAAAGCACTGCTACGAATGCCACGGCGCGCAGAAGCAGAAGAACGACTACCGGCTCGACATCAAGTCGGTCGCCCTCACCGGCGGAAGCGCCCATGCACCGAACATCGTTGCCGGCAAAAGCGCCGCCAGCCCGCTGTTCCGATTCGTCACCGGACAGGAAAAAGACCTGCAGATGCCGCCGAAGTCGCGGCTCAGCGAGGCGGAGATCGAGACGCTGCGGCGTTGGATCGACGAAGGTGCCGTCTGGCCGGACGGCGTGGATGTGGCGAAGCTGGAGGACAAGACGGACTGGTGGAGCTTCAGGCCCATCCGGGTTTCAGGCTTCAAGTTTCAGGATTCAAGCCCAGGCCGTGCAGATGGTCTGGGTGAGGGAGTCAGCCATCCGATTGATTTTTTGGTTCGGCAAAAGCTGGTGGAGACCGGGCTCAAGCCTGCGCCCCAGGCCGATGCACGCACTCTGGTGCGCAGGCTGTTCTTTGATCTGACCGGCCTGCCGCCGACGCCGGAGGAGGTGGCGAAGTATGCGGCGCTTCCGTATGAAAAGCTGGTGGACGACCTGCTCGCCTCGCCGCGCTACGGCGAACGCTGGGCCAGATACTGGCTGGACGTCGTGCATTACGGCGAGACGCATGGCTACGACAAGGACAAGCCGCGGCTCAATGCCTGGCCCTACCGCGACTACGTCATCCGGGCCCTGAACAACGACAAGCCCTACGCACGCTTCGTCGAGGAGCAGATCGCGGGCGACGTGCTTTATCCAGGCACCACGGATGGCGTCACCGCTCTCGGCTTCATTGCCGCCGGCCCCTGGGATTACATCGGTCATGCCGAGGTTCCCGAGACGAAGATCGACGGCAGGATCGCGCGTCACCTGGACCGTGACGACATGATTCAGAACGCCATCGGCACCTTCTGCAGCCTGACCGTCCAGTGCGCCCAGTGTCATCACCACAAGTTTGATCCGATCACCCAGGAGGACTACTACTCGCTGCAGGCCGTGTTTGCGGCCGTGGACCGCACGGAGGTGGACTACTACGCCGACGACGCCACGATGAGAAAGTTTGCGGATCTGCAGAAGCGGAAAAAGCAGGCCGTTGATGCGATCGCGGCGCTGGAGGCGCCGCTGAAGAAAAAGGCGGGTGCGGCCTATGTGGAGCTCAGCCGGCGCATTGACGGCGCGGCGGAGAAGGGCCCGAATCCGAATGCGAAGCCCGACTTTGGCTGGCACAGCGCGGTCTCGCCGGTCCAGGACGCGGTGAAATGGGTGCAGGTGGACCTGGGTGTCAGCGTGCAGGTGGAGCGCATCGTCCTGAAGCCCTGCTACGACGACTTCGGCGGCATCGGCGCGGGCTTCGGCTTTCCCGTGCGGTTCAAGATCGAGGTCAGCGATGACCCTGAATTCAAGAAGGGCGTGACGCTGGTCTGGCGGAAGCACGACGCCACCTTCATGAACGACTTCGCCAACCCCGGCCTGAAGGCGTTTGAAAGCGGCACGGCGGGTGATGACGGCGTCACCGGCCGCTTTGTGCGCGTCACCGCCGTGAAGCTGGCGCCGCGCAAGAGTGACTTCATCTTTGCGCTGTCGGAGATGGAGGTCTATGACCGCAAGGAGGGGCCGAACCTCGCGCTCGGCAGGCCGGCAAGCTCGCTCGACAGCATCGAGGCGCCGCCGCGCTGGCGCCGAACCAATTTGACGGACGGCATTGCGCCCGAGTCGCGCACCCAGGAGGACCGCCAGAAGCTGATTCGTGAACGCGACGCCCTCATGCTCGCCCAGGCGGACGAGGCCACAAAGAAGAAGCTCCTGGCGGCGCGCCGGGAGCGGGACGCCCTGCCGGTGCTGCCCGCACCGCAGAAGGTCTATGCGGGAGCGGTGCACACGGGGGGCGGCGCCTTCAAGGGCACGGGCGCCGAGGGCGGCAGGCCGCGCGCGATTCATGTGCTGAGACGTGGCGACATCCGCCAGCCGGCGCAGGAGGTGGGTCCGGGCGGCATCCAGGCGCTGGCCGCCTTGTTTGGGGATCCGTTTGTCGTGCAGGGCGAGGGCGAGGCGGCACGCCGGGCCGCGCTGGCGAAGTGGATCACCTCGAAAAACAATGCGCTTACCTGGCGCAGCATGGTGAACCGTGTGTGGCAGCATCATTTTGGACGCGGGTTGGTGGAGACGGCGAACGACTTCGGCCGCATGGGCGCGGCACCGACGCATCCGCAGCTGCTGGACTGGCTGGCCGCGTCCTTCCGGGACGAGATGGGCGGCAGCCTGAAGAAGCTGCATCGCCTCATCGTCACCAGCGCGACCTACCGTCAGTCCTCCGCCGTGACGCAGGAGGCCGCCCGCATGGACGCCGCGAACCAATGGTTGTCCCACCAGAATCGCCGCAGGCTGGATGCCGAGTCGGTGCGCGACTCCATCCTCGCCGTCAGCGGCACGCTTGACCTCGCCATGGGCGGCCCCGGCTTCCAGGACTTTGTCATCGACAAGCCTCAGCACAGTCCGCATTACGAGTATCACCTGCATGATCCCGAGGATCCGAAGAGCTGGCGGCGCAGCATCTACCGTTTCATCGTGCGCAGCCAGCAGCAGCCCTTCATGACGGTGCTGGACTGCGCCGATCCGTCGATGCGCGTGGACAGGCGCAATGAGTCGATCAGTCCGCTGCAGGCGCTGGCCCTGATGAACAACGGGCTGACCGTGACGATGGCGAAGCACTTTGCGGCCCGTGTGAAGAAGCAGCTGGCCTCAGGCCTTGAGGGTCAGGTCAGACGTGCCTTTGCCCTGGCGCTTTCCCGGGAGCCGTCGGACGATGAACTCGCGCCGCTCGTGGACTACGCCGGTCGTGAGGGCCTGGAAAACACCTGCCGCATCCTAATGAACCTGAATGAGTTCAGCTTTGTGGACTGAGGATTGTGAGGATGGTTAGGGTGGGCGTGGTGTTTTTTCTTTTGGCGAACGGCCGGGCCTCGTCACCGTGCGCTCATGAAACGCAACCGCCTCGGCCGCACCGGCATCGTCGTCACGGACATCTGCATGGGAACCATGACCTTCGGCCTGCAGGCGGATGAACGTACCTCCTTCGCCATCATGGACCGTGCGCTGGAGGCGGGCATCGATTTCCTCGACACGGCGGAGATGTATCCCGTGCCGCCGAGCGCCGAGCTGTTTGGCGTGACCGAACAGATTGTTGGGCGCTGGCTGAAGGGGCAGACGCGTGGCGAGATCATCCTGGCCAGCAAGGTGACCGGACCTGGCCACGGCTGGTTCCGTCCGCCGATCCGCGGAGGCTTCACCGCCCTGGACCGCCGTCAGATCTTCCAGGCCTGCGAGGACAGCCTGCGCCGGCTTCAGACCGACTACATCGACCTGTATCAGACCCACTGGCCGGACCATGGCATGGAGCAGGAGGAGACGCTGGGCGCGATGACGAGGCTGATCGAGCAGGGCAAGATCCGCGCCTGGGGAGGCAGCAACGAGACCTGCTGGGGTGTCATGAAAAACCTCTGGGTGGCGGAGAATCACGGCCTGGCGCGCATGGCCTCGGTGCAGAACAATTTCTCGCTGATCAACCGCCGCTGTGAAAGCGAGCTGGCCCAGGTCTGCCGGAAGGAGAACGTCAGCCTGCTGCCCTATTCGCCGCTGGGAGGCGGCGTGCTCACCGGCAAGTACAACGGCGGCAGCCTGCCGCCCGGCGCACGCTTCAGCGACTACCTCGTCAACGGCGGAGAGCGTCAGAAGCGCATGGCGCGGCGCTTTGTGAACGAGCGTACCCTGGAGACTGCGGCCCGGCTTCAGCTCATCGCCGCCGACCTCGGCGTCAGCGTCACCGCCCTGGCCCTGGCCTGGAGCCGCCAGCACGACTTCGTCGCCTCCACCATCGTCGGCGCCACCACGGTGGCCCAGTTGGAGGAGAGCCTGCAGGCGGCGGATCTGATCTTGGACGCGGCCACCCTGACGCGCATCGACGAGATCGATCAAGCCATCCCGACGCCCATGACCGAGGATGGTCTGCGTCGGCTGTGAGGCCGATGTGACGCCGCCCCAGTCAGAAGCCTTGCCATCGCGGCCAAACCCGCCTTAGGTAACGGTTCGCATCCTCGTCACGCCGATGTGGTGAAATGGTAAACACAGCGGACTTAAAATCCGCTGGAGGGCAACCTCCTTGCGGGTTCGAGTCCCGCCATCGGCACTGCGATTTTTTGATGATGAGTACTGATGAAAGGGTGCGTCTTGGGCCTGGCGGTTGCGCAGGGCTTTCGATGGCTTCTCGCGTCCCTCCAGGACGCGGTGAAGGGGAGACGTGGGGCTGTGATCCTGTCCTGGGGTTTCACCCCAGGCTAATTTCTTTCGAGCCTCTGGCTCGGAGGAAGCGGAGGTGCGCAGCCTTTTGGCCCAGCGAAAACGGTCGGAGGCACATGGGGGTGCCAATGTCTTAGATTAATCTGGCGTTTGAAAAGCCCGTCAACTTCACTCGGCAGACGCGTTGATCCGGTGTTCTGTCATGATGCCGGATTCAACAAAGAAGCAGAAAGGCTCCTGATCCAGGATTGTTTTCGAGGAGACTTTGAGGGGGCGCAGCCCCTTCAGAAATTGACTCATATCCCTGGGTTCGATGAATCGCAGACTGGCATCCTCGCCAAACGGGGCCGGTTTCTGAATGGCTTGGCTATCCACCACAGTCGAAGAAGACACGCTGGCGGGCCCTCTTCGACAATCCTGTTGCTTTTCCACGCCAGCTGGTCAAAACCCACAGACATGAGTCCGCGAATCTGTGCTTTTCCGACCCATCTGTTGGCTATGGTGATCTGTGGAATGCAGGCAATTTGTTTTCTATTCACTGCTTCGCTAAAAGATTGAAGCGGCATCCCAACAATGAGACGAACAACGATTGCCGCCCTGCCCCTCCTGTTATCCGGAGTCCTGTGGGTCGCCATGGGAGCCTTTCATTCCTCGGTGAGGCCACTCGTGATCGTCTTTGGCTTATTCCACTTCGCCGCCGGTTTTCTTCTGGTCCGCAATCCCAGCCGGTTGGTGAGAGGTCTTGGCATTGTAGCCTGGGTTCCCGGTTTGCTTGGATTTCCCTTTGGGACCATTTTTGCGATTTTTGCGATCAAGTGGCTGAGAGACCCAAATTGCAATGTGAGACCCAAGGGGCCGCCCGCTGAAGCCGCAACCCCTCACGGGCGTTCATGCCTCATTCAGCGTCTGGTCAGTCAGGCATTTGACATTGCCCCTGATTCAGCGGCGGCCCAGGCTTCTTATCGACATGGCATGACCATTCCTCCAGGTCGAATCATCAGCTTCCTTGATGAACTGCGCTTCGACTATGGCTTTGATGTCTCCGGTGAGGATGCTCCACAGGTTGATTCCACCCAGGAACTGCTGGATTTGCTGGCGATGCGCAACCCATTCGAATTGAATCAGCCCCCCGCTGCATCGCCTGCAATTTCGTGAGAAACAGTGGAATGGCGACAAAACGGATGCAGGCAACAGTTCGTATGGCATCTGCCGTGCCAGCAACGCCTCCCAAGAGCCCATGGCCGGCATTTTCAAGCGATCCGCAAAGCAAAGGGCTTGTTCGGGCCTGGGGGCTTTCATTGCGGCCTCGGCAAGCCGGCGGTTATCATGACCCTGGAGATTGAGCCAGACTTCGGCAGGTCACGGAAAGTAGATGGAGAGGTGCAGGGCGGCATAGGCGACGATGGATCTGCCTGGCCTGCAAGACTGCAAATACTTCGCCCATTGTTCTAAGCACGGCGGCAAGTGCCGTTGAATGTCAGTCTGGCGACGCCGGCACCTGGTTCAAGCACGGGCCTTGCTGGCGGGTGATACGCTTTAGGCCGAGCTCAACGTCCACATCTCCCCGAGGCAGATGGCTCATCTCGCGTTTGCCAATCCGGAAGCATGAGGTCGCTTGCTGGGGCGCAGGAGCCTGATGGGCATCACTGCTGCACTTTCACCACATTGCCACCGCCGGCGGCGACGATGTTGCCTCCCCCTGCGGCCACGATGCCGGTTTTGACCACGTTGCCACCGCCTGCGGCCACGATGGAATTGGCATTCAAGAACATGGGCTGGCCGGTGCTGAAGATGTTTCCGCCGCCTGCGGCGACGATGCCCGCGCCATCACTCGCCACGACACCTGCACCATCAGAGGCCACCACCTGGGCGATGGCGATCGAGGCCAGGTTGGAGTTGAGTTTGAAGGTGGCACCTGCCGGAGTGACCATGCTGTAGCCGCCGGTAAGGTTGGATTTGAGGGTGGCCAGGATGCTGGCGCCATCCAATCCGACAAGACTGGCGCCGTCCAGGCCGACCAGGCTGGCCCCATCCAGGCCGACGAGGGCGTTGCCGTTGTGGCTGAGCACTCCGGCCGGACGCACGAGGTTCATGCCGCCTCCGGCGACAATGTTGCCACCGCCGGCGGCCACGATGGCGGGCAGGTTGGCATACAGCTGGGAAACGGTCATGCGGCCGCTGTTGGGTCCGGTTCCGGGCACATCGACGTTGATGAGGTTGCCACCGCCTGCAGCCACGATGTTACCCCCGCCGCCGGCAACGATCGCCGCACCCGTGCCCTGGATGATGGAGGCGCCATCTCCGCCGATGAGGTTTCCACCGCCGGCGGCGACGATGCGGTTGGCTCCGGTGCTCCAGATCACGGCGGCGTTTCCGGCGACCTGCACAAAGTCCGTGCCGATGATGGAGATGGTCTGTGAGGTGAGGCCCAGCTTGTCCTTGATGACGGTGAACCGGGTGTTTGGTTTGCCCGCGGTGCCCAGCGCCTGGGTGGCCAGCGGTCCGCCCATTTGAGAAAGGTGGATGCGCTCCTGCTGCGTGTCCGGCGGATCACTCGGGTCCACGACAAAGCATGGGGCGCTCCTGCTCTTTCGGACGATGCCGCCGATGAAGGCCGTCACCTCCAGCACACGTTCCGTGTTCATGTTGCCATTGTCTCGGACGCTGAAGTTCAGGATGTAGGAGGATCCTTCCGGCACCTTGTTGAACTCAAACACCCTGCCACCGTGCACGTTCCCCAGCTCCGCCGAGGTGTAATAGCTGCCATCATAGGGGCCGAAGGTGGTGGTCCGATCCGTGGCATTGACGACCAGGGTCGCCGGGAACTGGTCCGTGGGATACACGGCCTCCACATTCGCACTGACAAACTCCGCCCCCTCAGGCACATGGACGAAAATGCCGCCCTGAACATTTTCGCCCGGACCCTGGTTGCCGAAGGTGATCTTGTAATTGAGGTGGGAGCCGGAGACGACCGCCGGAGGCCCCTGGATGCTGACGTAGGGCCGCGGGTTGGTGGGGTCGAGGTATTCCGCATTGGATCTGAGGGCGGCCAGCAGGGACGGAGTCGGCGTATCCCCGGCCTTGCTCTTGGTGCCTGGCTGCGGCGGAGGCGGCGGCAGAGGGTTCAGGCTGTCAAAGGGCTGGATGATGGCCGGAAGATCGTAGGCTCCGTAGCCTGTTTTGGGCACGGTGGCGCTGTTCTGCTCCAAAGTCACCCGCACCCAGCCATAGGCACCTGCCGGGACTTTGCCCAGGTTGAAGATCACATGGCCGGCGGTGGGGCTGGCCGGCAGGGTGATGGTGCGCCCGGCGGCGGCGGTGGGTTTGTACTGGGAGAAGGTGCTGTTTGGAATCACGAAATCCGCACGACTGAACGTGACACCCGCCGGCAGGGTGTAGCGCAGACCGGCCCCGGAGGCCGCCATGCCGCCGCGGTTCACATAGAAAATGGTCTCACTGTAGCCGGGCGAGGTGATGGTTCCGCCAGCCTGGGTGATGACCACAGGTGTGTAGGTGTTCTCGTAATCCATGAAGGCCGGGGACGCCACGACAGCCTGGAGCGGGTTGAGGTGGGTGACCGGAGTGGCCAGGTCACGGGAGGTGAGCACTCCGCCAAGCTGGGTGATGGTGGTGCCCAGGGCCACGCCGCTGTTCAGCTTGACGATGAACTCCAGGGTTTTCGTGCTTCCCAGCACCCCTTTCGTCTCAAGGTAGGGCACGTCAAAAACCAGGAGCGAGCCGATTTGCAACGGGGCGGAAGGCTTGATCGTGTCTCCTAAGGCGCTGCTGACCGCGGCGGAATTCGCCACATAGGTCGTGTTTGCCGGCACCGCCACGATCAGGCGGATGAACTCCGCCTCGATGTTCCCGGTGTTCTCATAGGTCATGCGATAGACGATGTTGTTGAAGTTCCGCTTCGGGTTGGAGTTCGGCAGGGTTTTGGTGTCCTGCGCCACCAGCTCGACGTTGATGTTGTCCGGAGACGTGGTGAAGCCAAACTGGGTGGAGCGCAGCACCAGGAAAGGCTTCGCATCGTTCACCCCGGCTGGATTGATGGGGAGATCCAGCGGGGTCTCCAAAGGCCTCATGATCACCTTCGGGCCCTTGCCGGGGTAAAGCGCGGCGACGGCCTGGGTGAACTGGATGGAGGGTGTGGTGGTGAGATTGAGGTCATACTGCACCCGGAAGGAGACCCGGCAGCGCTGGCTGGTGCCCGGGAGCATGTTGCCAATGCTGAAATAGACCTGTTGGTTGTAGTCGGCATCCGTCTCCAGGGAGGGGTTGTATTTGCCCGTGGCATAGGCGGCGGCGGATTTCTTTGTCACCGGATCGATCGGCGGCCCGCCGGTGATTCCATCGGCATCGACAAACACCGGAGAGGCCCCGGTGCCCATGATCGTCAGACCGGCGGGAGCCCGCACCCCCAGGATTCCCGTTCCAGTGACGCTGCCCTCATTTTTCACGGTCAAGTCGATTCGGATGATGCCGCCCTGCTTGAACTGCGAGTCTGGTGTGGTCTCCGCGGTGAGACGCAGGGGATTGATCAGCTGGGTGGCGGTGGCCGCGGAGGTGCCCACGGTGGTGGTGACCTTGTTCACGGTCTGGGTGATGGCCGTGCTGGCCTGCACGAGGTCGCCGACACGGTTAGAGGCCTCGTCCAGCGTGGCGTCGAGCACCGGCACCTGGGTCTTCGCGGCATCTCCATAGGAGCCGATGTCCACCGGCGTGTCGCCGTTCAGCAGTTTGAATCCCGTTGTTGTCGGTGTGGCGACTTTGTAGGGCAGCCCCATGGCCAGCCCGCCGGGCAGCGGCACCGGGCGCGGCAGTCCGCTCGGGGCGAACTCGATCATGTGGCCCGCCAGATAGCCATGCCCGGAGAGCACCACGGTGTCTTTGGTCTTGTCCACCTGGAAGGCCTTGCCCGGAGGCGTGTACACCGTGGCGGTCACCGTGCGGGTCTGCCAGATTTCATCCGTCACGCGGTTGTCAAAGCGGACGAATGTCTGGGTGCCCGTGCCGCCGCTGGTGATGTCCACCGGACGGCTGTCCTTGTTGATCTGGAAAGTGTCCGCAGTGATTTTGGAGACCCCATAGTTCTGGTCCGCCACCATGCCTCCGGGCAGGGAACCGCCCGTGTTGGCCACGCGGATGCGGTCCCCCACCGCCAGCCGGTGGCCTTTGCAGGTGATGGTGTCGGTGGAGGTCGCCACGGTGAAGGGCAGCGGCACATCCGCCGCACGCTTCACCGTGTTCGCGCCGGTGCCGTTGCTCAGGAGGTTGATCACGGTGGTGGAGCCGGGCAGGGTCAGCTTGAAGCCATTGCTGGTGGAGGAGATGATTTTATACACCGTGCCCTCGGTCAGTCCCTGGGGCAGCGTTCCCCCCGCGGCCTGCGCCACGGTGACGAGGTCCCCATCCTCAAATCCGTGGTTCGGGCTGGAGAAAAGGTCCGAGCTGAAGGCCGCCGTAAAGGGCAGGACGGCATCGATCGGGTTCAGGGTTCGGATGATCGGCCAGGTGACGTAGGTGTTGGCATTGTCGTAGGTCACCTTGGCTCCGGCCGGCGTGCCGGAGGTGTAAACCGCGTCCGGCAGGCGGAGCTTCAAAGCCAGGTTTTGAGAGGGCTGCACCGCCGCGCCGCCGGTGTTTCGGAAACGCACGGTGTAGGTGATGGTGTCTCCACGATGCGTGGTCTGCCCTGTCGGATCGCTGACGGGTGTGGCCACGGTCTGAATCTCATAAAAGGGGCCGGCAGGCAGCACGGTGAGGGTCTCGCTGGGAGTGCTGAAGGTGGTGCCAAGGCCGGGAACCTCAGTGGCCACACGCAGGGCATAAGTGCCTGCCGGCAGGTTGCTCAGCGAGAGCAGGAAACTCAGGCTGGTGCTGGAGGGCATGGCCCCTCCTGGCAGGTCCACCCAGCTCCCCGGATCACCCGGCGTGGCTGAAAACTGCAGCTTGGCCGTCATCGTCGGGTTGTCGATCTTGCTGCCGTTGCGCGCCAGGAAGGTCACGCCCTTGCCGGCCATCAGCGGGGGCTTGAAGGTGATGCTCTCCAGCGTGGGGGATTGGAAGTCGCTAAAAGGCTCCAGGAAGGCCACGCTGGCGACCAGTCCGGTGTGGTCGTTCGCATTCCCGGTGCCGGAACTCACGATCCAGTCCACTTTGTCCCCGGCGGTGAGCTGCACGTCATCCGTGAAGGAGACCCCCTCGCCCAGGAAGCTGTCAACCGTGCCGCTGAAGAGGCTGGCAGCCCCGTGGTAAATGTTGACCGTCGTGCTGGAGGGCGTGTTTTCCACCCCCGTGAAAGTGGCGCTGATGGCGTAGCGCCCGTTTTCCGGCGCGGTCCAGCGCAGCACGGCATGCTCACCGGTCGTGGATGGCACCAGGGCGATCTGGCGCGGGCTCAGGTCGATCAGAGAGGCATTGTCCCCCGTGAAGCTGGCGCGCTGAGTGGGGGAGCTGTTGAAAAGCAGCTCGCTGAAGTCCTCCACCTCCCCGGTGCGATAGACATGCGTGGTGCCCTCCAAGGCCGCTGGCGGAGGAAAGAGCGCGCCGTTCAGCGGATCCGTGTCATCAAGGAAAGCCGGGTCGATGGCCCCGCCCTGCAGCCAGCCGTATTTCCAGGGCTGGTTGGGATTCGCCGTGGGGGAGAAGTCCCTCGCCGGGTCATGAAAATCCTTCCCGCCCGCTCCTGCCTGCACGATGAGCTGCAGCTCGGTGGAGCTCAGCGCCCGGTTGTAGAGGCTCAGTTCGTCGATCAAGCCCGCAAATGGCGCTGAAGGTGCGTCGGCGGCGTGGGCCGTGCTCACGGCGGCACCGATGCACAGCGGGCCGGTGGTGGTTGGCCTTGGCGGCACGGCCGCGGTGATCATCACCTCGTTGCCGTTGACGAAAAGCCTCAGCCGGCTGTTTTCCGCCGACTCCGTGAAGGCCACATGCGTCCACTGGTTCAACGGGATGGAGGTGCCGACGGCTGTCAGCACATGCTCGACGCCCGCCATGTTCGCGCGGAAGGTCAGCAGGTTGTTCCGCAGCATCAGGGAATAGGACACGTTCTGTTCGTCGTCGTTTTGTTTGCTGAGGATCATCATGTCCCCTGCGCGGGCTTCCACCGGCTTGATCCAGCCCTCGATCGTGAAGTTGCTGACGAGGCTCATGCCCGTGGGGCGGCCCTGCACATGGTCATCCACGCCGTCGAAGAGAAACGCGCGACCGACCTTCCCGGGCCCATAGGCATTCGCGTTGAAGTTGTCCGCGTTGTGCATGGTCCCCCGGCCAATGCCGGCGATGTCCCAGGCTGCGTTTTCGGCCGTCCACCAGGAGACGAGGTTCGGCGGCGGGTTGATGGTGTAAACCACCGGTGCCGCCCCGCCCTGCTGCGGGAAGCTGGGGCAGTTCGTGTCCGAGCCCGAAACTCCGGCGACGAGCACACGCGGATTGGTCGTGGCGTTTTCAGCGGCACTGGCATTCAGGGTGTGGATGCGGGTGAAGGTGATCTGCTCCATGAAGGCCAGCTTGGTCCCGTCCTGGCTCCAGGTGGGATGCGCCACGACATCCGTCGATGGGGTCGTCATTTGAAGGCGAGGGTTCGAGGTGCCTTCCGGCGTCAGTACATTCGATGCATTCCGCACCGTCAGCATGGCGATGCTGTACTGCATCCCGTCAGGGCTCACATGGCGGAAGACGAGCTTCTTTCCATCGGGATTGAAGCAGGGCCAGGCCGCCTGGCCGCTGGCGATGCTGGTGACGGCGCTGACCGGGGTGGAGACCACCGTGCTGTTGCGGTTTCCTTCGGCATCAAAAGCCTGGGCGATGATGATTTCCGACCTGAACCGGCTGATGGCCAGATGCTGCCCGTCCGGCGAAAAAGCCGCATCCCCATGCCAGAGGCCGACGCCGCCGTTCGTGGTGAGCTGCGCAGGCGCGGCGTCGGTGAGGTTGCCATTGTCATCAAAGACCCGGACCAGAAAGACCTGCGGCACGACCGAGGCATCGTAGCCCGTGAAAGCCAGCCACTGGCCTTTTGGGTGCCAGCAGGTGCGGTAATTGTTGATGGCCGCACTGATGAAAATCGGGGTGTTTGAAGGCCCGATGGGTTCCGCCCTGGCCACAAGCAGGCCGGTTTGAAAGCTGCTGTCAAAGCCCGTGTAGGCCACCCAGGCCTCGTCACCGCTCAGGGAGACATCAAAAGCCTGCCCGCCTGCGGCCAGGACGCCCAGGGACTGCTTGTTCGTGCCGTCCGCGTTCATGAGAAAGATGTCCCGGTCCGCCACATAGGCGATCCGCCCCGGCCCTGCGGCATGAAGCAGGCCACCCTGCCACACCAGGAAAAGCATCAGGACTTGAATCCAAAACCAGGGGGCGCGGGATGTGGGTGAAATCCTCATAAGAAACGGGTGTTAAAATTGCTCAGCCCTCGGCACACCGTTTGTTTCAGATCGGTGTGTCGAGGAGAATGCATGATCACCCCCCTTCTTGTCACACCTTTTGTTATGCAATGGATGCATTCTTCCGCCGCCGCGGTTTGAGCCATGCATGTGCGACATGGCGGACAGGCCGCCACCGCCGCCGTTGTCGTGCAGACGGAGGGTGGGCTGCATTCCGGTTCATGCGCCGCCGGCAACGGTCACGTTTCCTTGAGGCCGAGGGCTCATCTCGCGGTTGCAAATCCGGAAGCATGATGTCGCTTGCCGGCGCGCAGGAGCCTCATGGGCTGCCTGATGCCAAGCCTCGTTTCACCTCCGTTCAGCGAACCCTCCCCGACATGAACTCCGAAGCCGCTCCTCCCTCCGCCGCCCCTGTGGAAACGTCGCTCTGGAAAGGGCACACCTCGCAGTGGGTGCACTTCTGGTACTACTTCTTCTGCCTGGCCCTGGCCTGCGGCATCAGCTTTGCCGCCACGGTCACCGCGCTGCCCACGGCCGGGCTTTCCTACCTGGGCCTTCTGGTGCCCCTGATCATGTGGCTGGTGCGCTGGTGGATCACCCGCTGCACCTCCTATGAACTCACCAGCCAGCGCCTCAAAATGGCCAGCGGCGTCCTGAACCGGAAGCTGGACGAGCTGGAGCTCTTCCGCGTGAAGGATTACAGCATGGATCAGCCGTTGTTCCTGCGCATCGTCGGGCTGGGCAACCTGACCCTGATCACCAGCGACGCCTCCTCTCCTCACGTCAGCATCCGGGCCATCGCCAACGTCGAGGAGGTGCGCGAGAAGCTGCGCACGGCGGTGCAGGCCGAGCGTGACCGCAAGCGTGTGCGCGAGATGGACGTGGATCATGGGGACGATGCACACGTGCTTTGAAGCCTGCCTGGGATCTCGTTCGACCGCCGTTCCGGCTGCGGCTTGATGCCTTCGCTCAGGGTACTGTGCCGTTGATGTTTCGGGGAAGCCTGAGATTCGGATCGTCGGCATCGATTTGAGTTTCCATCCCCCGCCTGCTTCGTTCAAGAATCCAACCTTCCATGCGTCATCAGCACGGGCCGCGCCGCCCTCCTCATCGTCCTGCCAAACCCGCCCCCGTTTCCAGCGTGCCGCTGGCCGATGTTTTTGTGGAGCATGAAGCCTGGCGCAAGGCTCAGCCGGGCAAGCCGGCCCGATCCGCCCTGCGCGCTTATTGGAAGCCCGTGGACGCCCGCCATGGCCCGCGGCCGGACTACCTGCTCTGGCGCCACTTGCTTGCCGCCGACTGCCCGCCGGAAAAACCTCAAAACGTGGCCGACCTGGCCGCTCAGGCCCTGCGCCTGAAGGAACCCGCCCTGGTGCCGCCGGTCATCGCGCTGGTGGCTGGCTGGCTGCTTGGCGGCCGGGCGGGCGACGCGGGGCAAAGACTGCGCCCGGTGCTGCGCGAGGCGGTGAAGCGTCGCGACGCCGAGCTGCGGAGTGATCCTGGAGCCGAGTTGGTTCGGCTGATTGCGGACCGGGCCTTGGAGGAATCCACGCCCCAGGCCTGGCGCGAGTCCTGGCTGGCGTTGTGCCAGCGGCTGGATCCCTCGTGGAAGCCGGGGCGCGACCTCGTGCTGCCGCCGCCCGGCTGGGTGCCGGTGCCGCCCAGGATCTGGACGCGCTGGCTCGTGACCGCGATGATTTCGGCCGGGGGCGACGCCGCCTGGGCAAGGATGACCTGGCGCCTCCAGCGTTCCCTGAGGCCCGAAGGTGCGTTGATCCGTCCGGAGGAGTGGGAGCTGCTGATGCAGGCGGCCTGTCAGGCCAGGGCGGAGGCGAAGTTTCCGGAGGCGGTGCGCCTGACGGCCTTGGCGCTGCATCTGCTGCCGGACCGTGCTCCTGAACCTCTGCGTCAGCGTGCGCAGGTGGCGGCCTGGTTTCTCGCCGAGGCAGGGGTGGAATCGCCCGTCACCATGCGGGTGAACCTGGATGAACTGCCCTTTCCAGGAGATCCGCCCGCCAGCGACAAGGGTCGTGAAGCCGCACGCGCTTTCCTGGATGAGGCAGACGTTTCACGGACCCAGCTGCTTGCCGAGATGGAAGCCGAACCGGACTGGCAGGTGCTGCGCACGGCGGGCGTCGTGCTGCATCACCCGCTGGCGGCCCTGGCCTGGATCGGCCGACGGGCACAGTCCTACGTGTTGAAGAAGCAGCATGACCTGCTCAAGGCGGCTGCGCGTCTGGCCATGCGACATCATGGGTTGGGCACGCTGGCGAGGATCCGGGCTGAGTTTCCCGAATCCGCCGACGAGGTGATGAATCTGGCCAGGGCGCTGCGCGACAGCCAGAGGCTGATGCCATTGCTCAGGGACCGGGCTGCCTGGCAGCGTTGTGCCGAGTGTCTGCGCCTTGCCTGGGGCAGGCTCGAGGAAGATGCCATCGCTGACGAGGAGGCGCTGTTCTTTCTGCATGAAACCCTGCTCGACCGCGAATCCACCCTGGCAGCCTGCCTGCCGGAAAACCTGCGGCGGCTGGCGGCCGGGCATGCAACAGCGGAACGCCGTCCCTCGGAGCTCATCCAGGCCCTGGATGCGGATCCTCGCGGGATGCAGTCGGTCGAGCATCAGCGCGCCGTCGAGCTTTGGTCGGTGGCCGCCGAGCTGAGAAGCCGGGAGTCCCTGGCGGAGGAGGCCTGGATCAGCCTGGTGTTTCGGGGCGAGGCGGGCGGCGGCAGGTACAGCTGGATCGTGCAGTCATCGTCCGGGCGAAGGACGGGTCGCGGACGCCTGCGCAGCCCGGAAGAACAGCCCGTGCTGATCGCGGAGCTGGTGGAGGCAGCCCGCTCTGTCTGCCCGGAGCTGCGTCGGCTGCGCGTGGCAGCGAATCTGACGGTTTGCGGCTGGCCGCCTGAGCTGGAAGTCATCTCAACGCCGTCCTGGGAGGCCGCCTTCCGGGAGATGCGAAGCAAAGATCGTTAGGCGTGGGGCGCTGTTCTTCATGGGGTGCCCGTGCTTCGGCCGGCGCCCGCGTCATGCTGCCGCATGCCCCGCAGGATGCGGTGCGTGCAGCTTTCGAAATGGCGCAGGATGTCCTCGGGATCGGAGCCTTCGGGCAGGGTGGCGTCCGCGATGACCGGGCTGCCGGCGAGCCGGTCGATGAAGCCTGAGAGCTCGCCAAGGCTGTGGAAGAGCTGGGCTTCCTGCCCGGTCTCCGGAAGCATGACAAAGGCGAGGTTGAGCAGCCAGCGCCCGTCCTTCTGCAGGATGAAGCGCTGCGGGCGGAAGTCGGTGCCGCCGGGGACGTGGCCCTCCTGCCGGACAAGGTAGGGACCGTGGCCGCCGGAGGCCCAGCCCAGGTTCATCACCTCACAGCGCGCGGCGTCGTTGCACAGGGCGGCCATGCTCAGGTGAAAAGG
Source organism: uncultured Prosthecobacter sp. (assembly GCA_964642905.1). Lineage (GTDB taxonomy): Bacteria > Verrucomicrobiota > Verrucomicrobiia > Verrucomicrobiales > Verrucomicrobiaceae > Prosthecobacter. Next base: position 33,199 of record CAZXPU010000009.1, on the reverse strand, counting down.
ATGTGGGTTCCGGCGCCGGCGGATTCCTGGTAGAAGTCACCGACAGTCAGCACGCCATCGAGACGCTCCCAGAGGTCCTCCTTCTTCAGCTTGAACATGTCCATGGCCAGCTTGCAGGCATAGATCTTCCCGCCCGAGTCGGAGATGAGCTCGAGGAATTCGCGCACGGGCGGGATGTCGAGCTTCTCCATCTCCTTGTTCATGAGGTGGGTGGCAAAGGCGGACACGCCGGGCAGGGCGCCCATGACGGTGGGGAAGGGCAGCGTCATCGGCAGGCCGAGCATGGGCATCGCCATGTTCAGGGCGGAGTTGCCGACTGTGGCGACCTTGAGGTGGTCCATGGTGCTTTTCACCAGCGCGTTCAGGCCGAAGAAGGTGAAGAACAGGGAGGCTTCGATGCCTTCCATGCGCGCGCCGTTGGCCATGATGAGCGCCGGGTAGATCCCATCCAGCGAGCCTCGGCTCACGATGATGGACATCTTTTTCACAGGTTGTTTGTCGTCGGACATGAGGATTTAGGCTGTTGGGTTTCGAGTTTCAGGTTTCGAGTTTCATCTCAGATGCATCCCACGGGTTTGGGAATGCCGGCGATCTTCGAGGACTTCTTCAGCGGGCCGCCGGGGAAGAGGTCGTAAAGCTCCTTGGTGGTCACGACGCCGCTCTTGCCCATGCTGCGGATGGTGAGCGCCGCGCCCTTTGCCTGTTGTTCGCGGAGGTAGCGGACGACCTTCATGTGGGCGTCGGTGAGCGTGCCGATGCCTTCTTCCGTGGCGATGGCGGCGGCGATCGTCTCGTTCCATTGCGACATGTCGGTGAGGTAGCCCTCCTCGTTCACGTCAACTTCGGTTCCTGCGATGGTTTTCTTCATGGGATGCTTGGGGTTGGGTTGGATGAGCTTGATCGGGAGGCATCAGGCGTCGGCAGGCCTTGACTTCCGGCGCTGGATGCCCGGCAGCGGCCAGGCCTTCAGGAGGACGTTCCAGTAGATGTGCCGGAAGGCCAGCTTGCCGAGGTGGTTGAGACGGCTTTCCTCCAGCAGTTTCATGGGGCCGAAGGCAAAGGGGAAGTTGCCTTCATGCGGCTCGTACTCGTAGTTGAAGTCGATGAGCAGGGCCTTGCCGTTGCCGGATTCGATGAAGCAGTTCGAGTGGCCGTCGAACTCCTCCTTCAGCGGCTCGTCCCGGATGTGGCGCAGGATGTTGTCGGCCAGGGTCTCGCTTTCAAAATGCGCCACGGAGCCGGCCTTCGAGGCGGGCAGGTTGGTCGCGTCGCCGATGACGAAGACGTCGGGATGCTGAAGCGACTGCAGCGTGTGCTTGTGAGTCGGGATGAAGTCGAGGTCATCGCCGAGGGCGCTGCGGCGCACGGCCTCATCACCCATGTTGGTGGGGGTGGTGACGAGCAGGTCGTAGGGCACCTCGCGGCCGTCGAAGCAGACCAGCCGGTTGTTTTCCTGGTCCACCTTTTCCGCGACAAACTCGCTGACGAGCTCGATGCCCTTGTCGGTGAGCAGGTGGCTGAGCTTTTTGGAAGCCTTGGGCTTGGTGAAGGCTCCGGACAAGGGCGTGACGTAGGTGAGCGAAACCTTGTCGCGGATGCCGCGTTCACGGAAGAAGGAGTCGGCGAGGAAGGTGAATTCCAGCGGGGCCACCGGGCATTTGACGGGCATTTCGTTGACGTGAACGACCACGCGTCCGCCTTCGAAGGCGGCCAGTTTGTCACGCAGCGCACGGGCGCCGTCGAGGGTGTAGAAGTCGTGGATGTTGACCCGCCATTTCGGGCCGAGCATGCCTTCGGTCTCCTCCGGGGCGGTGCGGCAGCCGGTGGCCAAGATGAGCACGTCATACCTGAGCTCGCGTCCATCCTTCAACATCACCGAGTGCGAGTCCGGGCTGAGCTTTTCGACCTCGGCCTGAACAAAGTCGACGCCGCGCGGGATGAAGTCCCGGGTGGGCCGGATGATCTGCGATTCGTCATAAGTGCCGAAGGGCAGGAACAGCAGGCCGGGCTGATACAGGTGCTGGTTGGAACGGTCCACCACGGTCATCATCCACGCGGAGCGCGGCAGACGGCGGCGGAGGTGGTTGGCCATCATGGTGCCTGCGGTGCCGCCGCCGAGGATGAGGAGGTGCTTGCTCATGGTGGGATGGAAGGAATACGTTGCTGTTGCATTCCAACTATATGAGCGTATGCGTATATGCAAGAATTAACGCCAGCCCGATCTTGTTCCCATGAGCGCTCATCTTGAAGCCGACCCGCGCGGCATCATCCAATCCTGTCCCGGCTGCGGCACCGCCAACCGCATCGCCTATGCACGTCTGGGGCAGCAGGGCCGCTGCGGCACCTGCAAGGAAGACCTGCCGCGGGTGGCCGAACCGGTGGATGTCACGGACCTCCGGGCCTTTGGCGCGCTGCTGTCGCAAAGCCCGCTGCCCGTGGTGATCGATTTCTGGGCGCCCTGGTGCGGCCCCTGCCAGATGATGGCGCCCGAGTTTGCCAAGGCGGCCGCGCAGGCGGCGGGCGAGGCGGTTTTCGTCAAGGTGAACACGGACGAGCAGCCGGAGATCGCCGGGCAGTTTCGCGTTCAGGGCATTCCAGCCTTTGCCCTGGTCCGTCAGGGGCGGCTGGCTGCGCAATCGAGCGGATTCCAGCCTGCGGCGCGTCTGCTGGCCTGGATGCGCCAGTCCTGAGCGGCAGGGCTTTACTTCTTCGCGCGGACCTTGATCTCGACGCGGCGGTTGAGGCCCTGCTCCTCGACCGTGCCGGTCGTGCTGACGATGGGCTTGGTCTTGCCCATGCCGGCCGCCTGGATGCGGTCGGTGCCAAGGCGTAACGAATTGCGCAACCATTCGACCACCGCGTTGGCGCGGCGCAGGGAGAGGTCGAGATTGAAGTCCTCGCCGCCGAAGCTGTCGGTGTGGCCCTCGACGATGAAGAGGCTGTCGGGGTTCTTTTGAATGAGGAAGCCGAGCTTCATGAGGCTGAGCCGGGCGCCCTCGGCAAGCTGGTCGCTGCCGTATTCAAACAGCAGGTCGGTGGGCATGAGGATCGGGGCCGTGCTGCCGCCCAGCTGGCCGCCGCCGCCGAGCAGGTCGTCGAGGTTGCTGAAGCCCTTGACGCGTGTTCCCGCCGCATCGCCGACGCCCTGTTTCTTCACTTCGCCGAGCAGGTCGGCGTCGATGCTGCCCGAGCCGTCCTTGGGTTCGAGGGCCCCGGCGTCGAGAAGCATCTGCTTTTCCGAGACCGGCTTGGAGAGGACGTCGCGTCGGACGGCGGCCATGGCGCTGGCGAGATCCGGGGCGGCCATGGCGGCCTGGGGCGCGAGCAGGGCGGCCATGTCATTCATGCGTGAGCCGCCCGGGGTGCGGCCGTCACCGGGGTCGGTCTGGCGCAGGAAGTTGGTGACCTCCTTGACGTTGGGCGTCAGGTCGATCTCCTGGTTTTCGGCGATCATCTGGGCCTTGTCGAAGTCGTCGAGGTCGGCCTCGAAGGCCTTGATGTCGGGCTGGTTGCCCGGGGCGATCATCTCGGGGATTTCCTGGATGGCCTTCTGTTCCTGGAGCAGGCGGGGGTCGATCTTGATCCGTTCGGGCACTTTTTCCTGCTGGACTGGCTTCGCGACGCTGCCGAAGACCATGCTGATCTTGTCAAAGCTCATGTAAAGCAGGCCGTGGAAACCGAAGGAAAGGATGACGGCGAACATGACCCACCATTTCAGGCTCCAGTCATCCCGGGCGCGAAACGAGGCGCGCGGGGTGCTGCTCCAGCCGGGGGAGTTGGTGATCAGGGACATGCTCGGTTTGGAATATAGCACGGTCTGAGCCGGGGGCATCCTGCAATCTGTCAAAAACAGCGCCGGGACGGGGCTGGCCTAACCAGGAGGAAGGCAGGGGGTGGTGGCCCGGTGGATCAGCCCGGTTCATGGCCGCCATGAGGAAAATCCCCTTTGCCAAACCCGGCAGGGGGGCTAAGGCTCGTTTCCCCTAAATCTATGAGCAAAAAAAGTGACTTCGGTCTGATCGGCCTTGCCGTGATGGGCCAAAACCTCGTTCTCAACGTCGAAAGCCGCGGCTTCCAGGTCAGCGTTTACAACCGCACCACCAGCGTCACCGACGAATTCGTCTCCAAGCATCCCGGCAAGAACCTTGTCGGCTGCCACACCCTGGAGGACTTCGTCCAGTCCCTGGCCACCCCGCGCAAGATTCACATCATGGTGAAGTCCACCGCCGTGAAGGACAGCGACCGCGACGCCGTGGACGCCGTGATCGAGCAGCTCATCCCCCTCCTCGACAAGGACGACATCGTCATCGATGGCGGCAACAGCTTCTACCAGACCACCGAGCGTCGTGACGCCTACCTCGCGGGCAAGGGTCTGCGCTTCATCGGTGCCGGCGTTTCCGGCGGTGAGGAAGGCGCCCGCAAAGGCCCCTCCATCATGCCTGGCGGACCTGCCAGCACCTGGGAGGTCATGAAGCCCATCTTTGAATCCATCGCCGCCAAGGTCGATGGCGAGCCCTGCGTCATCCACATCGGTCCCGGCGGCGCCGGTCACTATGTGAAGATGATCCACAACGGCATCGAGTACGGCGACATGCAGCTCATCTGCGAGGCCTACAACATCTTCAAGCACGCCGGATTCACCACCGACGAGATGGCCGCCATCTTCAACGAATGGAACGAGGGCGACCTGCTCAGCTACCTGATCCAGATCTCCGGCAAGGCCCTGGAGCAGAAGGATCCGGAGACCGGCAAGCCGGTCGTCGAGCTCATCGTCGACAAGGCGGGCCAGAAAGGCACGGGCCAGTGGACCCTGCTCAACGCCGCTGAAAACGCCGTCGTCATCAGCACCATCAACGCCGCCGTCGAGGCGCGCATCCTGTCCAGCCAGAAGAAGCAGCGCGTCGCCGCCAGCACGCAGCTCACCGGCCCGAAGGTGAACATCACCACCGACAAGAAGGAGCTCGTCAAAAAGGTGCACGACGCCCTCTACGCCTCCAAGATCATCAGCTACGCCCAGGGTCTCGACCTGATCAAAACCATGGGCGAGAAGAAGAACTGGGGCCTCGACCTCGGCCGCATCGCCGCCATCTGGCGCGGGGGCTGCATCATCCGCGCCCGCTTCCTCAACCGCATCACCGACGCCTATCGTACCAATCCGCAGCTGGCGAACCTCATGCTTGACCCGTTCTTCAAGGACGTGCTTAGCAAGACCCAGCAGAGCTGGCGCGAAGTGGTGAGCATCGCGACGCTCAACGGCATCCCGGTGCCGGCCTTCAGCGCCTCGCTCGGCTACTACGACAGCTACCGCGCCGAGCGTCTGCCGGCGAACCTGCTTCAGGCCCAGCGCGACTTCTTCGGCGCCCACACCTACGAGCGCACCGACAAGCCCGAAGGCCAGTTTTTCCACACGGAATGGCCTGAGGTCATCGGGTAATCTGAAAGGAGCGCGGACACTCCTGTCCGCTTCATCAACTCAAAACAAAGGCGGCTGAGGCGACTCAGCCGCCTTTTTCGTGCCCTTGATTCCGTCGATATGGCCGGCTCAGATCATGGGCTGCTGGGTGGGCGCAAGAGTCCGGGAGGGTGGGACGATTTGTCCGCTCATGAATCGTGCTTTTTTCCATCGTGTTTTGACCTGGGTCTGTCTGGCTGGTCTTCAGCCGCTGCCTGCGGAACTGCCTCAACCCAGCCTGGAGCCGACCTTGCGGGCGGTGGACCTGAAGCTGGGCGAGACGGCGGAGGTGCGGCTGGCGGACGGCAAGCTGGCCAAGGTGCGGCTGCTGGACCTGCAGGAAAAGGTCGATTCGATGGCCGGGGCGGTACGTGAAGCGAAGGTGACCGTGGAGGTGAACGGCGAGAAGGCGGTGCTTGCGAGCGCGAACTACCAGCTTCCCCAGGCCGTCGGCGGGGTGCAGGTGGATTGCCCCATCACCCGGGGCTACAACGCCAACAGCGGAGAGGATTCCTGGGGGCTGGAAAAGGACGCGCGGCTGCGGCTCTGGCCCGCCGGTTCACCCTGGATCGAGCCGGGGACCTTCGTGTATCCGCTGAAGCAACGTTGGTTTGCCACGATGACGCAGTTTTCCAACGAGCCGACCTATGTGGACGGCGGGGACAAGCCGGACCGGAGGAAGATCTACTACCACAACGACCTCGATTTCGGTGGCTGCGAGGGATTGACCGAGGTCATTGCGGCCACGGATGGCCTGGTGGTCAGCGTGGCTGACAAGATCCTGGATGGTCATACGCTGACGCCGGTCCGGCCGAGGTATGACGTCGTCTACCTGCTCGACGGCCGCGGTTGGTACTACCGCTACAGCCACCTGCACACGATTGATCCGGCGATCCAGCTTGGAGCGCGGGTGAAGATGGGCCAGAAGATCGGCATCCTGGGCAAGGAGGGCGCGAGCGGGGGCTGGTCGCACCTGCATTTCGGCATCAAGTGCCGCCAGCCATCGGGCAAGTGGGGCACGCAGGAGGCCTATGCGTTTGCCTGGCAGGCTTATGTGAAGGAGCAGAAGCCGGCGGTCATCGCGGTGGCGCGGCCGCATCATTTCATCCGGTCCGGTGAGACGATCACCCTGGATGGCAGCAAGTCCTGGGCGGCCTCGGGGAAGCTGGCCAGCCATGAGTGGACCTTCACGGATGGCGGCAAGTCCGCCCAGGCCAGAGTCAGCCGGACCTATGACAAGCCCGGAAGCTACAGCGAGGTCCTCAAGGTCACCGATGCGGCGGGCCAGGTCAGTTATGATTTTGCCGTCGTGCAGGTGATTGGGGCGGATGAAAAAAACATCCCGCCGACGATCCACCCGAGCTTCTGGCCGACGCAGAATCTGAAGCCCGGACAGCCAGTCACCTTCAAGGTGCGCACCTTCCGGGACCGCGGTGGTGAGACCTGGGATTTTGGCGATGGCACGCCGCCGGTGAAGGTGACCTCGGACGGCAACGTCAGGCCGCTCAACAAAGAAGGTTATGCCGTCACGGAGCACGCCTTTGCCAGGGCGGGCGACCATGTGGTGACGGTCGAGCACACGAACGAACGCGGTGAGCGCGCCGTGGCTCATCTCTGGGTGCGCGTGGGCGAGTGAGGTTTGGAGCCTCGCTCCGGCTTCCAAGGGTTATTGGAAACGCTTCGCCAGAATCAGGGCGGCGTGAGCTTGCCGACCAGGTTGCTGAGGTAGGGGAAGAGCTGCTTCTTCCGGCTGACGACGCCGGGCATGTCGTAGACCTGGGGGCTGCGTTCGTGGTAGTCGATCGCCGCCGCCACGCGCTTGTCGCCGGCCACGAGCAGCACGCTGTGGTGCATGGTGATGTCGGTGACCATGAGGCAGGCGAAGTGCAGGCTGTGCGCCTTGCAGAGCGAGCTGAGGGCCTCGTGCAGCTCCTTTTCCTTCTTCCAAAACTCGTCCAGGCCCATCTCCTCGATCTGGCTGATGCTGATGCGCCAGCCGTTTTCCTCGAAGACCTTGCGGTCGCCCTCGATGGCGCGGGCCGGGGTGGCTTCGCGCAGAAGGGAGCCTGCGGCGAAGAAGTCCTTCACGAACTGAGCGGCGTCCACGCCGGCCACCTTGGAGAGCCATTCGAGGATCTCACGGTCGGTCTGGGTGGTGGTGGGGCTGGTGAGGTGGAGGGTGTCGGAGATCAGGCCGGCGCAGAGGCAGATGGCGGTGCCCTTGTCCGGGGTCAGGCCGCGCATGCGGAACATGATGCCGACGATGGTGCTGGTGCTGCCGACGGGTTCGTTGATGAAGCGCACGGGCTCCTTGGTGCGCAGGTTGCCGCTGAGGCGGTGGTGGTCGAGCACCTCGAGGATTTCGGCTTCATCGGCGCCGGCGACGGCCTGTGAGAACTCGTTGTGATCGACCAGGACCAGCCGAGTGCGCGGCACTTCGACGAGGTCCGACTTGGAGAACACGCCTTCGAGGCGGCCCGTTTCCTCATCGATTACCGGGAAGAGGGGCTGGTGCGAGTCCTGGACGGCGTGAATGATTTCGCGCAGCGGTGTCCGGGTGGTGAAGGAGAGGAAGGCGTGGTCGAGAGTTTCGGCGATGGGCCGGGAAAAGCGGATGAGCTGGGAGGCGCTGGCGGTGTCCTGGGGGGCGCAGATGACGCTGACCCCCTTGGACTGGGCCTGGGCCAGCAGGCTTTCCCAGGGGGTGAAGCCGCCGGTGACGACGAGGCAGCGCACGCCCAGCTCCATGGCGAGCGCATGGATTTCGGGCCGGTCGCCGGTGACCAGGACAACCTGGCGGGGAGGGAACTGGCGGGCGCGTTCCCGGGACGTTTCGACGCTGGAGGCGGCGACGACGAGCACGAGCTGCTCGATCTTGTCATCCTCTTCCGTGGAGCTGATCAAGCGGCCGCCGAGGGCGTTGACCATGTTCTGTACGCTGGTGGTCACCTCGCGGTTGGCGGCGCCGTGTCTTGCCTCGCTGGGGAGGAAAAGCTGGGCCATCTCCTGGATGGTCGGCATGCCGAGCAGCTTCTTGCTTTCATCGACGACGGGGATGGAGCGGAAGCTGTGCTCCATCATCTTTCGATAGACGGAAAGGAAGGTCTCGCGGGGCTTCGCGGTGAGCACCTCCCTGCGGCAGACGATGCCGGCGGTGGGGCGGACATCGAGCAGGAGCTTGGGGGCCTCCATGCCGGCCAGTTTCAGGACCCAGTTGGTGCGGGCGTTGATTTCACCGCAGCAGGCGGCGATGACCTCGCCACCGCGCACTTCGCGCAGGTAGGCGGCGTAACCAATGGCGGCGCAGATGGCGTCCGTGTCGGGATTGCGGTGGCCGATGACGTAGATGGGGTCCATGAGACGGGGCTTCAGCCGCGGGCGGCGATGGAGAGCTCGATGATGCGGGCGCAGAGCTCGGGGAACTCGATGCCGACGGCGCGTGCGGCCTTGGGCAGGAGGCTGCTGCTGGTCATGCCCGGGATGGTGTTGATCTCGAGCACGAAGGGGGCGTTGTCGCTGGTGCGAAGGATGATGTCGACGCGGCCGTAGACCTCGGTGCTGCAGCTCCGGAAGGCTGCGAGGGCGGCGTCCTGAACACGCCGGGTGGTGTCGGCGTCGAGCTCGGCGGGGCAGTGGTAGAGCGTCTTGCCGGTGCCGGTCATCCACGGGTACTTGTTGTTCATGTCATAGAAGCCCTCGACGGGTTCGATGTGGATGATGGGCAGCACCTGGTCGCCGAGGATGCCGATGGTGAGCTCCTTGCCCTCGATGAAGTCCTCGACCAGCGTGGTGGTGCCGAATTTGCGGGCTTCCACGAGCGCCTTGTCGAGATCCTCCTGGCTGCGGCAGATGCTGACGCCGACGCTGGAGCCTTCACGGGGCGGTTTGGAGACGAGCGGCAGGCCGATGCCGAGGGGTTCGGGACCGTCGAGGACGTAGTCCTGGGAACGTGGCGTGGGGACGCCGGCGGCGATGAAGCGCTGCTTGCTCAGCGCCTTGTCGAAGCAGATGCGGCTGCTTTCGACCCCGGCGCCGGTGTAGCGGATGCCACGCTTTTCCAGGATGGCCTGGATCTGGCCGTCTTCGCCAAAGGTGCCGTGAATCAGGTTCATGGCGATGAAGGTGTCGGCGGGCACCTCAAAATCCGGCCCGGTGACATCGACCTCAACGACTTGGGCGCCGATGCTGCGGAGGGCTTCGGCGACGCTCTCGGCGGTTTTGAGGGAGACGGCGCGTTCGCTGCCGGGACCGCCTTTGAGGAGGGCGATGATTTTGCCAGTGAGGTCGAGCATGGGGAAGGGGCGATGGATGGAGCGGGCAGATATGCAGTGCCCGCCGTGCTTTGGCAAAGAGGGAGATGGAAAACAAAAGAGGAGGCCGGAAGGCCTCCTCTTGACGGGGAAAACGGGGCTGGAGGCCGGGTTATTCGACCTTCATGACGCCGTTCATGATCGCGCCGTGGCCGGGGAAGGTGCACATGTAGGGGTATTCGCCGGCGGCGGGGGCGGTGAACTCGAGGGTTTCGCTCTGGCTCGGCTGAAGCAGCTTGGTGTGGAAAAGGATTTCCGGGGCTTCGGGGATGAAGCCCTTGGCCATGCCATCGGGGGCGGTGGCCATCTGCATGGCGAGGCCGAGGAGCTTGTCCTTGGAGCCGGCCTTGGCGATGACGATGTTGTGGGGCTGGGGGACGGCGGGGTGAACGTTGTTGAAGGTGAGCTTCACCTTTTGGCCGGCCTTCACCTTGAACTCCTTGGTGTCGTAGGCCAGGGGGTTGGCGGTGTCGGGCTTGATGGTGATTTCAGCAACGGCGGCGGGAGCGGCGGCAGCAGGAGCTGTGGCGGCTGCGGCCGGGGCGGAAGCAGGAGCAGCTTCCTTGGCAGCGGCAGGAGCGGGGGCGGCGGGGGCTGCCGCAGCAGGTTTGCGGACGCCGGCGCTTTCCATCCAGCCGCCGACGAGGAAGGCCGAGCCCCAGAAGAGGGCGAAGCCGCCGACGCAGACGGCGATGATGACATTCAGAAGGTTCCAGATGGAGCCGGAGCTCGCGGAGGAGGGGGAGGAATGAGCGGACATGTCAGTGCGGGAGGGTTTTGAGGAGCGCCCATAGGAGCACGGGTTGCGGGGGGTGCAATCGGCAGTTTAGGCTCCGGCCACGTCGGTTTGACGGAGCGGGGTGCGGCTTGGACGGCGTCAAGGCACTAAATTTTCCGCCGCAAAACTCTTCACCTTGCCGCGCTGAAACGGACTCGCTAACACAGGCATCCCAATCCAACCCGGCGCTCGCGCCACAGCCCCTTTCCTTTTCATGTCCGATGCCGCTGAACTGAACATCAATATCTCCCACGTTGAACGAGTCGCCCGCGAAATGGGCATCAAGGCCATCCAGGTGGGGGCGACCGCGAAGCTGCTGGCGGACGGCGCCACGGTGCCGTTCATCTCCCGTTATCGCAAGGAGGCCACCGGCATGCTCGATGAAGTGCAGATCCAGGGGGTGAAGGACCGGATGGAGCAGCTGGCGACCCTGGATGACCGCCGCGCGGCGATCGTGAAGTCCCTGGAGGAGCGCAAGCTGATGACCGACGTGCTGCGCGCCAAGATCGAGAAGGCGGAGACGCTGAACGTGCTGGAGGACATCTTCGCCCCGTTCCGGCCGAAGCGCCGCACCCGCGCCACCATTGCCAAGGAGAAAGGCCTGGAGCCCCTGGCCGACTTCATCGAGGCCAACCTGCTCACGGCCGGGGTCGACCTCGCCACGGAGGCCGCCAAATTCATCCAACCGGACCACGAAAACGAGGAGCTGCGTGTCAAGGACGCTCAGGACGCCCTGGCAGGCGCGCGTGACATCATCGCCGAGCGCATCAGTGACAACGCCGAGGCGCGTGCGGCCCTGCGCAAGCTGTTTGCCGATCAGGGAACGGTGGTTTCCAAGGTCATGTTCGGCAAGGACAAGGACGAGGAGGCGCAGAAGTTCCGCGACTACTTTGACTGGAGCGAGCCGCTGAAGTCGATCCCGAGCCACCGCATGCTGGCCATCCGCCGGGGTGAGAAGGAGGGCTTCCTGCTGATGCGCATCCAGCCGCCGGAGGAGACCGCCGTGCAGATCATCACGCAGATGTTCACCAAGGGTGGCAATGCCTGCACCGACCAGATGAAGCAGTCCTGCGCCGACAGCTACAAGCGTCTGCTCAGTTCGAGCATGGAGACCGAGTTCCGCCTGGAGTCGAAGAAGCGGGCCGATGCCGAGGCGGTGAAGGTTTTCGCCGACAACCTGCGCGAGCTGCTGATGGCGGCGCCGCTGGGGCAGAAGCGCATGCTGGGCATCGACCCCGGTTTCCGCACCGGCTGCAAGACGGTCGTGCTCGACGCCCAGGGCCAGCTGCTTTTCAACGACGTGATCTACCTTCTGGGGGAGGGCAACAGCCTCATGCACGCCAAGACGCTGGTGCTGAACCTCATCGAGCGCTTCAAGATCGAGGTCATCGCCATCGGCAACGGCACGGCCAGCCGTGAGACGGAGGCCTTCATCAACAAGATCGGCGTGCCGAAGCACATCCCGGTCATCATGGTGAATGAAAGCGGCGCCTCGATCTACAGCGCCAGCGAAGTGGCCCGCGAGGAGTTCCCGAACCACGATGTCACGGTCCGCGGCGCCGTTTCCATCGGCCGCCGCCTGATGGATCCCCTGGCCGAGTTGGTGAAGATCGACCCCAAGTCGATCGGCGTGGGCCAGTATCAGCACGATGTGGATCAGAAGCTTCTCAAGGACGGTCTGGACAACATCGTCATCAGCTGCGTGAACAACGTCGGGGTGGAGCTGAACACGGCCTCGAAGCAGCTTCTGAGCTATGTTTCCGGCCTCAACAGCACGCATGCCGCCAACATCGTGGCCTTCCGCAATGAAAATGGCCCCTTCAAAAGCCGTCGCGACCTGCTGAAGGTGCCGCGCCTGGGGGACAAGGCCTTTGAGCAGGCGGCCGGATTCCTGCGCATCCGGGCTGCGGACCATCCGCTGGACGCCAGTTCGGTGCACCCGGAGCGCTACCCGGTGGTGGAAAAGATGGCTGCCGATCTGGGCTGCACCGTGGCCGATCTCATGGCCAAGCCGGAGCTGCGTCAGAAGATTGATCTGAAGAAGTATGTCAGCGCCGATGTCGGTCTGCCGACCCTGCAGGACATCATGAACGAGCTGGCGAAGCCCGGCCGTGACCCGCGCAAGCAGTTCGAGGTGTTCAAGTTTGCGGAAGGCGTGAATGACATGAAGGACCTGCAGGTGGGCATGAAGCTGCCGGGCGTGGTCACCAACGTCACGGCCTTCGGTGCCTTCATCGACGTCGGGGTTCACCAGGACGGCCTGGCCCATGTCAGCCAGCTGAGCGACAGCTTTGTGCGTGATGCCGCTGAGGCGGTGAAGGTGGGACAGCGGGTGATGGCGACCGTCATGGAAGTGGATCTCCAGCGCAAGCGCATCGCCCTGAGCCTCAAGTCCAAGCCTGACTTCGATAGGAAGCCTGGTGGTGGCGGCGGCGGTCCGCGTCCTGGCGGTCAGGGAGGCGGTGGCGGTCAGGGACGCCCGGGCCAGGGTCAGGGAGGAGGCGGACGCTTCTCCGGCGGCGGCTTCAACAACAATCCCTTTGGATCTCTGGGCGGCGGCAGTTCCGGAGGAGGGGGCGACTGGTTCAGCGCCGCCTCCGCCAAGGGCAAGAAGTGACGGATCCTCCGGCATTTGGAAGGCGTCTGGCCCCCCAACCGTAAAACGGTGGGGTAGGTGTTCCGCCGTGATACTTCACGCAGAGTTCAAGACTCCGTTTCAGGCTCGGGGGCTCGGATCAGGCTTGTCGCATCTTTGTAAAAACGGTAAAAGCTCGGGAATAAGTATGGTCCCGAAATTATGTCGTTACTTTAAGCAGGGCCGGACATTCTGCCTAGAAACAGATCCGAATATTGAGTCGAGGTTATCTCGACAAGGCTTGTTCTTCTGGCTGCTGATCTGGCTGAGCTTGAGCTTTGGGGTGCCTGAGATGTGGGCGATCAATGCCAGTCCGGAGCCGATTCGGCTGCGTCAGCCCGATGGGACAGAGGTGGTTTTGAGGGTGAAGGGCGACCCGATCTTGAACTGGTTTGAGGACATGGAGGGGCGCACGGTGGTGCATGACCGCGGCAGTTATGTGTATGCGCAGCTGGATGCGGGCGGCTGGCTGGCGCCAACACGGTTGAGGGCAGGCCGGGATGATCCAAGGTCGGCAGGCATCCGTCCGGGGGTGTTTCCGACGCGTGCCGCCGTGCAGGCTTTTCGTCAGCGCCTGCTGCTTCAGGGCATGTCCGGGGCGAGCACACCGGGCTTGTCCCCCGGAGGACCGCCGCCGGAGGCGATCGCGCCGGTGGGGTCGGTGAAAAACCTGGTGGTTCTGTGCCGGTTCAGTGATCACGACGACACAAGAATCCGCGCTCGGGAGGATTATGATGTGGTTTTCAACAGCGTGGGAGGCGACCCCTCCCTGGCACCGACAGGCAGTGTGCGGGATTATTTCACCGAGGCCTCCTACGGCACGGTGACGCTGAACAGCACGGTCCTGGCCTGGGTGACGCTGCCGAACACCGAGGCCTATTATGGCAACGGGCAGAATGGCACGGGCAGCTACCCGACGAATGCGCAGAGGATGGTCTACGATGCCCTGAATCTGGCGGATCCACTGGTCAATTTCGCGGATTTTGACACGGACAACGATGGCTTTGTGGATGCCATCACGATCATCCATTCGGGGTACGCGGCAGAGACCGGCGGGGGAGCAGGCAACTGGATCTGGTCGCACAAATGGTCGTTGTGGGCGGTTCCCGGCGGACGCTGGAGCAGCGCGGATCTGAATGGCGGCGGCGTGAATGTGAAGGTGTATGACTACCACACGGAGGCCGCCCTTTGGGGCACCAGCGGCACGGGCATCACGCGTATCGGGGTGATCTGCCATGAAACCGGGCACTTTTTCGGGCTGCCGGATCTTTATGACACGGATGGCACCAGTGAAGGGATTGGATCCTACTGCCTGATGGCGAACTCGTGGGGTTTTGACTTCACCCAGCAGCATCCGCCGCATTTTTCCGCCTGGTGCAAGCAGCAGCTGGGCTGGGTGACGCCCACGGTGATCACCTCAGGGACCTACAACGCCCCGAGGGTGGCGGTGACACCGACGGTGTTCAAAGTCAGCTCGGGCTATCCCAGCGGGGAGTACCTGCTGATTGAAAACCGCCAGCCGTTCGGGTTTGAGTCGGCGATGCCGCAGGGAGGGTTGTGCATCTGGCACATTGATGAAAACAAGTCCGGCAACACCCAGGAGGGCTATCCGGGGCAGTCGGGCTGGCCTGCGAACGGGAACCACTACAAGGTGGCGCTTTTGCAGGCGGACGGGCTCTATGAGATGGAGAAGGACATGAACCGTGGCAACGCGGGGGACGTGTATCGCGGGGGCGGTGTCAGCCAGATCACGCCGGGAACCGTGCCCAACACCGACAAATATCAGGGGGGCGTGGTGGGCGTGACCAACAACAGCATCACCAGCATCAGCGCGGCGGGCAACACCATGTCCTTCACTTACTCGCAGGTGGCGCTGCCGATCATCAGCAGCGCCTTGTCCGCGTCGGCGCAGGCGGGAGTCGCCTTCAGCTACCAGATCACGGCGAGCAACAGTCCGACAAGCTATGGAGCGACCGGGCTGCCCGCGGGACTGTCCGTGAACACGGCCACAGGCCTGATTTCGGGGAGCACGTCCGTGACTGGCAGCCATGCGGTGGAGATCAGCGCCAGCAATGCCGAGGGCACGGGAACCGCGACCCTGACTCTGACGGTGACGCCGCCGGTGCGGTACAGTTTCAACCTGGACACCGATCCCGGCTGGGACCGGCAGGGAGAATGGGCTCATGGCACGCCCACAGGGGCCGGAGGTACGGCGCATGGCAGGCCGGATCCCACGTCCGGAGCCACGGGAACCAAGGTCTTTGGCATCAACCTGGGAGGGGATTACAGCACGGTGGTCGGAGGGCCGTATTATCTCACGACCCAGGCGCTGAACCTTTCAAACTCCAGTGGCACAACGCTGCGTTTCAAGCGCTGGCTGAATGCGGATTACCAGCCCTTCACCGTTCAGAACGTGCAGGTTTCCAACAACGGCAGCACCTGGACCACGGTTTGGCAGAATGCCACCAGCGAGATCGCTGACAGCGCCTGGACCACGGTGAGCTATGACCTTTCGGCCGTGGCCGACAACCAGGCTGCCGTTTATGTCCGGTGGGGACATCAGGTGGGTTCAGGCGCCTGGGCCTACTGCGGATGGAACCTGGATGATGTGGAGATCCTGGCGACGAGCGGCAAGGGGCTTGGTGTTTCGGTGCCGGCCACGATTGCGGAGGGATCTGCCCCGGTGACGGGCACGATCACGGCCAGCCATGCGCCGGCTGATGACCTGGAGATCACCCTGGTGAGTTCGGTGCCCGGCCGTCTGAGTGTGCCGGTGAGCGTTGTGCTCCCGGCGGGACAGACCTCGGTGACTTTTGGTCTTGAAGCTTTGACGGACAACCTGCTGAACGGTTCGCCGGCGGTTTCTGTGCAGGCTTCCGCCACAGGATACGCGTCAGGCCTGGGAACGACACGGGTGATGGATGATGAAACCACCACGTTGTCCGTGTCCCTGCCGACTGCGGTGGACGAGGGATTGAGCGGTCAGACGGGGACCGTTTCCGTCCAGGCCGCACCGGCGGTGGACATCACGATCCAGCTCAGCTCCAGCAACACGGGTGAACTGACGACTCCGGCCAGTCTGCTGCTTCCCGCCGGGCAGACGCAGGTGAGTTTTAACTGGAGCAGCGTGAATGATTATTCATGGGACGGAGACCAGGAGGTGCAGGTCAAGGCGGACGTCCTCGGGTGGACCTCGGGGGGGGCGAAGGTGCTGGTTCGGGATGTCGGCATCCGGGATTATTTCACGGAACAGTTCCTTGGGGCGGCCAGCCTGGACTTCGTCGACAGCGTCGGTCAGACGTTTCTCCTGACGCCCGTCCCGGGGATTTCGCAATACAAGTGCCAGCGTTTCCAGGCGGAAAATTTCCCCACGAATCCAGCCGGCGGGCAGACTCTCTCCCTGACGGACGATTCTTCGGCGCCTGTGGCGCTGACCGGAGGGGCGAAGGTCAGGCTGTATGGAACCGAGTACGACAACCTGCATGTGGGAAGCAATGGCCACGTGACGCTGGGATCGGCAGATTCGTCGGTGCCAGGCGGGTTGAACGAGCACTTCAGCCTGCCTCGCGTGGCGGCCCTGTCTGCGGACCTGGACCCGGGTGCGCAAGGCAGCGTTTCCTGGCGTCAGCTTGCCGACCGGGTGGCGGTGACCTGGCTGGACGTGCCTGTGCTGGGGAGCACGGAGGGCAACAGCTTTCAGGTGGAGTTGTTCTTTGACGGGCGCATCGCCATCACCGTTTTGGAGCTGGCGGCGGAGGCGGGCATCATGGGCTTGTCTGACGGACTGGGGCTGCAGGCTGATTACACCGAGAGCGATTTCAGCAGCTATCCCATGATGAAGATCACCCTGGATCTGCCGGCGTGGGTGTCGGAGAGCGAGGCAGCCTTTGAGGGCAGGCTGATGCTGGATGCCGCTCCGGACAGTGATCTGACGGTGGCGCTTTCCAGCAGCCTGCCGGAGGAGGCTCAGGTGCCGGCTGTGGTGGTGGTTCCGGCCGGGGAGATGGAGGTGGCCTTTGCAGTGACAATGCCGGGAGATGAGCTGCTGGACGGCACTCAGGTCTGCCAGATCACCGCCAGCGCGCCGACGTATCCAATGGCAAGGCATGATCTCTTGGTGGTGGATGATGAAATCGCCATGATCAGCCTGGAGGTGCCCGCAACGGTGCAGGAGGGGGCGGCGCCCGTGAAGGGCAGGGTCAGCCTGGACGGGGTGGCCGGACGTGATGTGAGATTGTCGCTGCAGGTGTTGAGCGACCCTGAACGTCTGGAAATTCCCGCCATGGTGGTGATACCGGCCGGTGAATCCTCCGCGAGTTTTGACCTGGCGGCGGTGCAGACCGATCTTCTGGAAGGGACTTGCTTTGTAGTTCTGGGGGCGACAGTGGAGGGCTGGTTCTCTGATTACGACCAGGTGGACGTCCTGGATGATGAGAACAAGCCCGTGACGGTGATCCTGCCGCGTGAGCTCAGCGAAGGAGACGCCGCTGAGGGAAGGGTGGTGCTGCCAGCGCCTGCCGCCGAAGATTTGTCCATGTTCTTGATGGTCATGCCTTCGGGGCGTCTGCTGACGCCCTCGCAGGTCTGGGTTCTCTCAGGCGAGACGGAGGCGGTGTTTGATGTGGTCGCCTCGACGAATGATGACCCTGGTGATGATGTCAGGGTCCTGGTTTCTACCTATAACATCGGATTGGAGTCAGGCATGAGCCAGATGCTGGTCAAGGATGGCACGCTGGCCCAGCTGAGCTTTGAGCCGATCGCGTCCGGACAGCAGGCCGGGGTGCCGTTTGCGATCACCCTCAAGGCCAGGGACAGCCAGGGCCGGGTGATCGCCAGTTTCAATGAGACCCTGCCGGTTTTGGCGGAGGGCGACCTTCCCATGCCGCCGGCCGGAACGGCTGCTTTTGTCCATGGCGTCTTCAACGGACCGGTCACGGTGCAGGGCATGGGCGACGAGGTGGTGCTCAGTGCCAAGTCGGCGGGCGTCACCGGAAGCAGCAATCCTTTCCAGGTCACCGCCGGCCCGCTGCATCATTTCCGCTGGGAGGATGTGGCAGCGCTGCAAACCCAGGATGCGCCATTCACCGTCACTCTCACCGCCAGGGATCAATTCGACCATCTGGTGCCCGAATTCCAGCAGACGGCGACCCTCAGCACTCACCGCGGAGGGGCGCCGGGGCCGGTCAAGATGCTGGTCTACAATGGCCACGCCGATCTGGAGGGCAGCCTGCCAAGGACGCTGCAGGCCATCTCGGGACACTACCGTTATTTTGACGCGAGTTACAGTGATGAGGAACTGCTGCTGCCCACCCAGGTGGACAGCTCGGGCGACGATCTGGGGGATGTTCCACAGCCTTCGCTGGCCTCCGCGCTGGCGGGCAAGGACGTGTTTCTGGTCGTCGCGCAGCCGCGGGCGAATTCGGTGGAACTGGCTGATCTGGGTGATGCGTGGTCGGTGGAGCTGAGCGCTTTTGTCAACGCTGGCGGCACGCTCATCGTCTGTTCCTACGAGGGGGACGAGCACCTCATTCCGATGAATGCCGGCCTGCTCAGCGCCACCAAGTCGGGCAGCCTGCAGGCCAGTCTGCCGCTGCTTCAAGCGGAGGCGGGCCCGCTGACCTCAGGTCTTCCCGGCACCTTCCCGGGAGCCCGCATCGCCCCGTGGTTCAACACGGACGGCACGAGCGTGATCACCCAGGCCTCCAATGGCAGGCCGGTGGTTTCGCGTTGGGAGGTGGGCGCCGGAAGAGTGGTGATGATGGCGACGGATTTTGCCACGCCTTCGGCTGACATGGACCGCCTGATTGCCAATGCGGTGTCCTGGAGCAAGCTGGAAACCGGTCGGCTGGCGATGAGTCCGGGGTCGACGGCCGCTTTCGTCAACGGCAGCTGGACGGGACAGGTGCGGGTGAAGGAGGCCGGCGAGGATGTCTGGTTGCGGGCTGAAGCCGGGCCTGTGATGGGCGAGAGCAAAGCATTCACGGTGCAGCAGGCGCATGCCGGTCCGGTCTTGATCGTCCAAAACTCCGTTGGGGAACCTTTGGAAAGCAGTGTGTCCGCCGTGGATTTCGGCAGCCGCCAAATCGGTGCTTCCACCTCGCCGCTGAGCCTGACGCTGCGGAATGCGACCCCTGCAACGACGCTGACCCTGGGGGCGATGACGATCACGGGTCCGCACGCGAAAGACTTCACCCTGGACCCGACGGGCCAGGCGGGTGCAATCCAAGGAGGGGAAAGCACGTCGTTCACCCTGACCTTCACTCCCCGAGGATCCGGTGTGCGAACGGCGCAGCTCAGCATCAGCAGCAACAGTGTCGTGGATCAGCCTCTGGTGCTGACCCTGAGCGGAGGCGGCACGGTTTCAGCAGCTCCGGCCCAGGAGATTGTGGTGGCGGAGGTGCTGCCGAGGACCGTGGCGGAAGGGGCCTTTGACCTGGATGCCTTCAGCAGCAGCGGACAGCCTGTAAGCTATCAGGTGCTGGCGGGTCCTGTTTCGGTGGATGCCGCCGGGCGTGTCACTCCCACGGGAGGCAGCGGCGCGGTGACGATCCGAATTCTTCAGGAAGGTGGCGGCGGGTATGCGGCGGTGGAGAAGCGGGTCACCTTTGCCATCGGCACATGGCCGCGTTTTGTGAAGGTGGTTTCAGGTCAGAACTGCCTGGCGACCTATGCCCTCCGCGAAGATGGAACGCTCTGGACCTGGGGGTACTCCAACACCACGGGGTATCTGGCTGACACGACGAGTTATGGAAGGACAGGTCCCACCCAGGTCGGGTCGGCGACGACATGGACGGATCTGGCCATGGGCAACCTTCACGGACTGGGTCGGCGATCCGACGGCACGATGTGGGCCTGGGGTGGCAATTCATCCTCTCAGCTGGGGGATAACACCACCACCAGCCGGACCGCACCGGTTCAAATCGGCGCAGCACGGTCCTGGAGCAAAATTGCGGCAGGAAGCAATCATTCCGCCGCCGTGGCTGCCGATGGAACTTTGTGGACCTGGGGTTTGAACAGCAGCAGTCAGCTGGGATTGAATGACACGACGACCCGCACGATTCCGACCCAGGTGGGCACGGCGACAGACTGGAGCCGGGTCGCTTGCGGAGGCAGTTTTACGGTCGCTATGAAGACCGATGGCACGCTTTGGGCCTGGGGATTGAACAGCGTTGGCCAGCTGGGACAGGGGGACCTGACGACACGCAATGTGCCGACCCAGGTT
Source organism: uncultured Prosthecobacter sp. (assembly GCA_964642905.1). Taxonomy (GTDB): domain Bacteria; phylum Verrucomicrobiota; class Verrucomicrobiia; order Verrucomicrobiales; family Verrucomicrobiaceae; genus Prosthecobacter. The sequence continues at coordinate 12,802 of CAZXPU010000009.1, read as the reverse complement.
GGAGCGGACGCGGATTGGAAGGCGGTGGCTGTCGGGGCCGACTATGTGCTGGCGCAGAAACAGTCCGGTATTTTGTGGGCCTGGGGTTCTGGCACGGTCGGCCAGCTGGGGACGGGCGGCTCATCCTCTCAAAGTGTGCCCCAGCAGGTGGGCACGGAGACAAGCTGGGTGGCGTTTGCCTGCGGCAGCTTCACCAGCGTGGCGCGCAAGGCGGATGGCAGTGTCTGGTGCTGGGGCTCCAACTCGGCGGGCCAGCTGGGAGACGGCACCCGGACCAACCGTCTGGTGCCCCAGCGCTTCAGCGCAGGCACAGGCTGGGTGGACGTCACGAGCAGCAACAGTGCGGGACACATCGTGGCGCTGAAGGCCAATGGCAGCCTCTGGGTGGCAGGTGACGGGCAGGGTTTCACCGGACTGAGCCCGCGCAGTTTGACCTGGGCGGCAGACTCTGACAGGGCGCAGTGGCTTTCACTGTCCGGCAATGGCGATCACTTCATGGCGCTTCGGTCGGACGGCACTCTGTGGGGATGGGGCTATGGAGGCCGTGGTTCCTTTGGCAATGGCTCGACCAGCGATCTTCGCGTGCTGACCCAGATTGGCACGGAGAACCAGTGGGAGCAGGTGTCGGCAGGCAGCCATTTTGCCTTCAGCAACAACACCCTGGCGGTGAAAAAGAACGGCACACTCTGGGGGGCGGGTGCCAACAGCAGCTCCGCGCTGGGGGATGGCACGAGCACCCAGCGGAACACCTTTGTTCAGATCGGCACGGCGACCAACTGGAAGCAGGCGGCCTGCGGGCAGAGTCATGGTGCCGCCGTGCGCAAGGATGGGACCTTGTGGACCTGGGGTTTGAACAGCAGCGGTCAGCTTGGGCTGGGCGACACGACCACAAGATCCAGCCCAGTTCAGGTCGGCACGGCGACGGACTGGCAGTTTGTGGCCTGTGGTTACAGTCACACCATTGCCATTAAAACCAACGGCACGCTCTGGGGCTTTGGTGCCAACGGCAGCGGCCAGCTCGGGCTCGGTGACACAACCACGCGCACCAGTCCGGTCCAGATGGGGTCGGACAGCAACTGGCAGGCGGCGGCCTGCGGCGGGCACACGCTTGCTTTGAAGACCAACGGCACGCTCTGGGCCTGGGGCACGAACAGCGAAGGGTCGCTCGGGCTTGGCGACACGGTCCTGCGCACCACACCAACCCAGGTGGGCACGGCGGCCAACTGGTCGAAAATTGCAGCGGGGCGCAATGGGTCTGTGGCACTTAAGGCCGATGGAACGCTTTGGACCGCCGGCGAAAACCACTCCGGTCAGATGGGAGACGGCAGCACCACGCGCCGGCTGTTTTTCACCCAGGTGGGCACGGCGGGTGGGTTTCAGCATGCGGCGGTGGGGGCGCAGGCTCTTGCGGCCATTCGTGCGGATGGCAGTTTCTGGACGGCGGGCACGACGGGCGCCCGGGTTTTGGGCGGCGGCAGGTCAAACGTGACCGTGTCAGCGGTGCAGCCGACGCTTTCCAGCCAGACCCTGCAGCCGCCGCAGTCATCTTATGCCGCCTTGCAGGCTCCCATTCGTCTGTTTGGAACGAGCGGACTGCCGGCCCAGATGAATGTGCTTTCGGGGCCGGCGACGGTGATCAATGGCGGACTGATGCCGACCGGCTCCGGCACCGTGACGGTGCTGGCCTGGCAGCCGGGTGACGAGCGTGCCTGGGATGCGGCCGCTCCGGCGCAGTTCAGTTTTGACATCAGCCATTCGATTCAGGCCACGCTGCAGGCGGGAGCGGACTGGCTGCTTTCCACGAATGCTTTGGATGCCTCGTCCGTGTCCTTGAATCTGGAGCTGGGCTTTGTGCCCACGCCCGGCCAGAAGGTGAATCTGATCAATCTTGCCGAACCCGGGCCGGTCAGCGGTCAATTTGTCGGACTGCCCCAGGGGGGCTGGCTGATTTTGTCCTACAACGGCGTGTCGTATGGATTTCGCATCGATTACAGCGGGGGGGATGGCAACGACATCACCCTGACCCACGAAACGGCGCCGCAGACGATCGATTTGGCGGAGATCAATCCCAGGGCCACGACGGACGCTCCCTTCACCCTGTCGGCCACGGCGAGCAGCGGGCTGCCGGTGGCCTGCGAAGTGGTCGCAGGCCCAGCGTCGGTCGCGGGCGGGATGGTGACGCTGAGCGGTCAGGAGGGAGCGGTGACCCTGCGTCTGACCCAGCCAGGCAATGCACAGTTTCAGCCGGCCGAGCCGCTCGTCCGCACCTTCAGGGTGACGTCCGGGCTCTTTCGTTTCAATCGTGTCAGTGCCGCCCGGTTCGGTCACTTTGCGTTCGGCCTGACCGCCGACAACGCCTTGTGGGCCTGGGGCGCGGGGGTGTTCGGTCAGTTGGGGGACGCTGCCCAAGTCAGCCGGTTTGCCCCGGTGCGGGTCGGCACGTCCAATGACTGGAGCAAGGTGACTGGGGGAAACGCGCATGCCGCTGGCATCAGGATGGATGGCACGCTCTGGATGTGGGGTGGCAACTTCAATGGCCAGATTGGCAACGGCACCACCACGAATGTCGCCGCTCCATTGCAGATCAGCGGCACCTGGTCCCAGGTGACCCTGGGCAATCTTCATTCAGCGGCCATCAAGGCGGACGGCACGCTGTGGACCTGGGGTTATAATCTCTACGGGCAGCTGGGGGATGGTTCGACGACGCAACGCACCACTCCGGTGCAGGTGGGCACGGCCGCCAACTGGCAGGCGGTGGCCTGTGGGTATTATCACACCCTGGCGCTGAAGACCGATGGCACCCTCTGGGCCTGGGGCCACAATATTTATGGGCAGGTAGGTGTCGGCAACACGCTCAATGCGACCTCGCCCATGCAGGTGGGCACGGCTACGAATTGGGCATCCATCACCGCAGGCGGTTATCATAGCCTGGCAAGGCGCGCGGACGGCAGTCTCTGGGCCTGGGGCTACAATGGCTGGGGCAGCCTGGGGCTTGGAGACACGAACAATCGTACGGCTCCGGTGCAGGTGGGGCAGGCCTTCGACTGGGTGCAGGTGGAGGCGGGCTATGGCTTCACGATGGCCCGGAAGGCCGATGAAAGCCTGTGGGCCTGGGGCCTCAACACGGACTTTCAGCTGGGCACCGGCGATCAGCTCCAGCGCAATGCTCCCTTCCGATTGGGAGGAGGCGCGGCCGTGCAGTCCTTCTCTCCCGGCCTGCAACAGGTGCTGATCCTGCGAAAGGACTCCACCGTCCACGTCTGGGGGGCCGCTGGCGGCTATCACGGCCTGAGTGCCCGCAAGCTGGCCCGCGCTTTGCCACCTTCCGCCTGGTCGGCCATGTCCATGTCCAGCAACCACGCGCTTCTGCTGGGTCAGGATGGGGCAGCCTGGGGTTTTGGCAATGGGCAAAGCGGCCAGCTGGGGTACAGCACCCCGATCAACAGCAACCTGGTGCAGGTGGGGGCTGACACGGACTGGGTGCAGCTCAGTGCTGGCTCTTTCAGCTCCCTGGGGCTGAGACAGGATGGCACGCTCTGGGCCTGGGGCTCCAACAGCAACGGTCAGCTGGGGGATGGCACCGCCACGCAACGTACTTCTCCGGTCCAGGTCGGCGTTGACCGCGACTGGCTGAACGTCAACATCGGGACCAGCCATTCCCTGGGAGTGAAAAAGAATGGCACGCTTTGGGCCTGGGGGGAAAACACCTACGGGCAGCTTGGAGACGGAACGACGACGCAGCGCAACTCACCGGTACAGATTGGCCTGACGAATGACTGGGCTTGGGTGGCTCCTGGTATTTTCCATTCGCTGGCTTTGAAAAAAGACGGCACGCTCTGGGCCTGGGGACGGAACACGAGCGGGCAGCTGGGAGATGGCACAACCACACAGCGCCTGTCACCCGTCCAGGTCGGCTCCAGCAATGCATGGACGGCCGTTGGCACCAATCAGACGTGTTCGGCGGCGCTGAAGCAGGATGGCAGCCTCTGGACCTGGGGGGCGAATGGATCCGGGCAGCTGGGGCTTGGCGACACTTCAACACGGTTCGTTCCGACACGCGTGGGAACGGCCAATGACTGGACTTCGGTGTCCGTGGGAAGTTCTCACATGGCCGCCATCCGTGCAGGCGGCACGCTTTGGGCCTGGGGCGGCAATGCCAACGGTCAGCTGGGGGATGTCGCGGGCAACAACCAGCTGTCACCGATCCAGATCGGCACTTCCGCAGGCTGGTCCCAGGTGGTTGCAGGCTTGTCCTGCATGGCGGCCATGAGGTCGGATGGCTCGGTCTGGACGGCAGGCTTTACGGCTGACTTCCGCCTGACCACGGCTTCGGGTCGCTCGCCCTTTGCCGTGGCTCCCGTGCTGCCGGGACTGCAATCCCAGACTCTGGCCGTGACTCCGGAAGGAGAGGCCGCCGTCCGTGTCACCGCCAGCAGCGGCCTGCCGGTTTCCCTGTTACTCGTCTCCGGTCAGGCGGTTTTGAACGGCGGCCGGATTGCTTGCAGCGGTCCGCCTGGCAGCACGGTGAAGGTGCTCGCCTGGCAGCCTGGCGATGACACGGCCTGGGATGCAGCCCTGCCCATGGAAGTCACCCTGACAAGCCCCGCAGGCCGTCTGCGGGTGATTGAAGGAGGCCTTGCGGGCAAGGAGGTGGTTGGAGGAACCGGCAAGGTCTGGTTTGGCCCGACGTCTGCGGAGGGTGCGGTGGTGCGCACGTTCACCCTCCTCAATGAGGGAGCTGGAATGTTGAACCTTCAGGAGATCCTGGCGGCACCGACACCTGATTGGATGATTTCAACGCCCGAGGACGACGTGCTGGCTCCCGGCCAGAGCACCACGTTTCAGGTTGCCTTTCAGCCGCAGTTCTCCGGCACTGCCATGGCATGGATTTCGATTCACTCCGATGATCCTGAACAGTCAGTCTTTGCCTTCCAGGTGCAGGGTTTCGGTTTGTTCCCTCAGTCTATCGTCTTTGAGCCGATCCTGGAGCAGGAATGTGGCACGCCCTTGTGGCTCGATGGCCTGGCGGTCGCCGACAGCGGTCTGCCGGTCAGTTATGAGATTGTCGCAGGCCTGGATGTTGCCAGGATCGACGGGTACGAACTCATCTTCCTCAAGGCTGGATCGGTGACGGTTCGAGCCCTTCAGACAGGGAACGCTCTCTATGCGCCTGCGGCTTCCGTCAGTCGGACCCTCCAGGTGCAGCGCGGTCCCCAGGAGCTCGAGTTCGACATCGGCCTGCCCACCACCATCAGCCATCGCGCCACGGTCTCCCTGGTCGCCGCCTCCAGCCGTGGGCTCACGCCGGTCACTTTTTCCAGGGTCAGCGGCCCGGGAAGGATTGAGGACGGCTCGGTGCTGGGGTTCACGGGGCCCGGCCAGGTGGTGGTGCAGGCGGATCAGTCGGGCGACGAGGCTTTCCTCCCGGCCATGAAACAAATCACCATCACGGCCACCAACGCCACGCCTGTCGCTGTGCCGCAAAGTGTGGTGACGCAGGACAGCGTGCCGCTTCAGATCGTGCTGACGGGCACGGATGGAGACGGCGACAGCCTCAGCAGCATCATCGTCACTCCACCGCTTCATGGAACGCTCACCGGCTCCCTGGCGGTTCGCTCCTACGTTTCCGATCCGGGCTACAGCGGGCCGGACAGCTTCAGCTTCAAGGTCGGCGATGGCTTTGCCGAATCCGAACCCGTCACCGTGGCCATCCAGGTGAACCCGGTGGCTCCCCAAATCACCCAGCAGCCGGTGCCGGTGGTGGTGAACCCTGGCGGACGGGCGGTGCTCAGCGTCGTGAACACGGGCTCCAGGCCGCTGCAATACCAGTGGTGGAGGGGAGCTCAGCTCCTTGAGGGCCAAACCGCCAGCTCCCTGGTCTTGGAACCCGTCAAGGAAAGCGACCAGGCTTCCTATCAGGTGGTCGTCTCCAACATCATGGGCAGTGTGACCAGTGAGCCGGCGCCGCTGGAGGTGAATGATCCTGTGGTCTTCACCTCTCATCCGCTTTCCAAAGTGGTCAGTGAACTGGATGCGGTGACACTCAGCACTTCAGCCACGGGAACCGCGCCGATCACCTACCAGTGGTTCCATGGCACGACCCTGATTCCGGGGGCCACCGGCAGTGAGCATGTGATTCCCGCGATTGCCGCAGCCCAGGCGGGAGATTATCACGTGGTCGCCACCAATCCGACGGGCGATTTCACCGGTGAAACCGCCACCCTTGAGGTCATCGGTTCCAAGCCTCGCATCACCCTGCAGCCCCAGGCCAGGCTCGTTCGCGGAGGTGAGGATCTTTTATTGGAGGTGGAGGCGCTTGGCCGGCCGCCGTTGAAATATCAGTGGAGGCAGAATGGCCGCCCTGTCACGGGAGCCACCAGTCCACGCCTGGCGCTCTACGGCCTCGGTTTGAGCCAGGCCGGCAAATACACGGTGGTGGTTTCGACCAACTCCGGTTCCTCGGAAAGCACGGTGGCAGAAGTTGGAGTCGTGATGGACACGTCGACAAAATTGACCCTGCCTGAAAAGGGCAGCACTGTCCTCAAGGTGCAGGCTGCCGGCAACAATCTCACCTGCTCGTGGTCGCGTCTTGGAGGTGTCCTGCCGCCCGCCCCGCGCGCCGTGGTTTCCACCGATGGCAGGACCCTGACTTTCACCAAGGCTGAAAGCGAAGACACCGGGAGTTACCTCTGCACGGTCACTGGCCCTGGCGGCAGCCTGACGGGGGGAGCCATGGAGTTGAACGTCTTCGATCTTCCTCCGGAACTTGAGGAAGACCAAGATCCGCCTCCTGGAATGGTGGGCGCAAGCTACAGCTTCACTCTCAGGCTTGTGGGGGGAGGTGAAGCAGCCGCCAGCAGCTATCAGGTGACCAACCTGCCTGCCGGACTGCGCCTGGACTCTGTGAAAGGCATCATCAGCGGCCGCCCCACCAAGCCGGAAACCCGGACCTTGAAAATCACCGCCATGAACAAGCACGGCAAGGACGAGGTCACCGCAGACCTGGAGATCAGGCCGTTCCCGGAACGTGTGGCCGGCACTTATGTGGGCTTGGTGGAGAGAAACGAGACGCTCAATCTCCGCCTGGGCGGGCGTCTTGACCTGGTCGTCAGCTCCCAGGGAAGTGTCTCCGGCAAGCTGGTCATGGGCACTTTCGCCTCCTATCCCCTGAGCGGCTTCCTCGACCTCGATCCGAATGGAACCGAGCTGCCCAGGATAAGTCTTTCCATTCCTCGATCCGGCAAGCCCGCTCCGCAGCCCATGGTGTTGGAAGTGCAGGTGGATGCCGAGGATGAAAAGTTCGCCCCAGGAGCCCGTCTGTTCACGGATGACACGGAAGCGGTGGTGACCGGCTGGCGTGCCCACTGGCATGCACGTGACAATCCCGCCGCATTCCAAGGCTTTCACACCCTGCCTCTCAAGCTCGCCAGTCATGTGGGGGATCCCGATGTGCCTCAGGGCCACGGCTTTGGCAGCTTTACACTCAGCTCCGCCGGCACCACCACCATCACCGGCAGGACTGCCGATGGTGAGGCCTTCACCAGCGCCACGCCCATGGGCAAGGAGGGTGACCTGGCCGTCTTCAGCCTGATCTACCTGGCGCCAATGCGAGGCTCCCTGATGGGGGCGCTGCGGGTCAGCCATGGTCTCAGAACGGACATTGCCTCGGACAATCGGGTGGACGGAGACCTCGGCTGGTCGCGTCCGGACAAGCGCCCCAAAGGAGGTGTGCTTTACCCCGCAGGTTTTGACCTCGTCCAGCTCCATGCCGCCGGCGGCTTTTATGTGAAGCCGTCCAGCCCCATGAGCCTGCCCGTTGGCACCGATGTTTCCCTGCTCACCTTTGAAGATGGCGGTGTCGAGCCGTCGCAAACCCAGCCTGATGCCGGCATCGGCCTGGATTCAAAGGGTAAACTGATCCCCGTCTCGCCGAATTCGGGCAGGCTGGCCCTGAAAGTGGACGCCGTGAAGGCGACATTCAGCGGAGACTTCAGCCTCGACGATCCTCATTGGCTGAAGCCTGCTCCTGCACGCTGGCTGCGTAATAAAATTCCGTTTCAGGGAATTCTCGTTCACCGGGACGGCCAGTATGAAGGACTGGGTTATTTCATTCTCCCGCAGCTTCCAGTTGCTGATCCCGTGAAAAAGCCGGTGCCCCAGCTTTCTGGCCGGGTGCGCTGGATGCCACGTTGATGCCCCGACGGGCTCAAGGGGTGACCGCAATCCTCCGGCTTGAGCCGCCCCATTCCGACAACCATTGCCAGACCGCTTTGCCGCCGGACATCCAGGGACTGTCGATGACCTGGCAGCCGATCAGACGACCGATGGCATCTTCGCAGCCTCGGTAACGAGGCAGCAGGATGCACACGGACCGCCATTTTGAGGTCGGTGTGGCACGATGCATCAGTTGGGGATGCAAAACCCGCTTTTGCACAGCGAGTTCACCCTCCGGCAAGCGCAGCGTTTGCAGCGGCAGAATCCCCCAGGGCCGGCGGATAAAACAGCCAGCACCGTCTGCTGTTGCCTGAATCCGGCCACGACTGCGTGTCGAAGCCCCGCTCAGCGGTCTTGATAAAAACCCGGCGACCCCATCCCGGCTCACTTCCTGGGAGGATGATTTCCGCCGCCCGAGCAGGTCGGCGACCATGGCGGTGCCGAAGACCATCAGCCGGAAGGCCCAGTTCGCCAGCAGCAGGCTTGTCAGCGCGATGACACCGCAAAGCAGCAGCACGGGCACCGGGCCGAGGGTTTGAATCAAGGCCGTTGCTGTGGTCAGCAGCCCAAGCACCGCCAGTTTGGTCAGCTTCAGGGCACTGTCCAACAGCCCAAAAGGCGAAAGGGCGATCAACACGTGGACGGCATGGGAGGTGAGCCAGACCACGGCAAACAAGGCCAGCGAAAGAGGGATGCTCAACCAGGGCGTCTGCATGCCGAAGGCCAGAATGTCTGCCACAGGTGCCTGGGCCAGGCCCGGCCCAAGGGGCGTGAGGCCTGCTTGCTCCGGTCCAATCCGCTGATATTCAGACATCGCCAGGGCGACCAGGGGCACGAAGGCCGTGCTGGCGACCAGGGCGCTGGCCTTGTTTTCAAACAGTTCCAGCCAATCCAGCGGCTTTTTGAAGATTCCTGGCAACAGCGAGCCGAAAAGATCCTTCAAGAAGCAGAGGGAGAGGATTCCCAGGCCGGCACCCCAGGCCCAGGGCTGGCAGTACCAGGGCAGGTGGGCCCGGGCGGACGGCGTTGTCTGCCAGTATTTCCAGGCTCCGACGGCGCTGACGCCCAGCAGCGGACTGATGGCCACTCCGGTGATCTCGGAAATGCCCTCGGCCAGACCGATCCCAGGCAGAACCAAGGCGCCGTCCGTCGTCCCCGGGAGCATGTGTCCGGAGATCCTGGCGACCTTTTGTTCGAAGGCCTGGGCGGCTTCAGGGTCCAAAGGCAGATTTTGATCCCCTGAAAAGGCTGAACAAGCACTGGCCAGCATAAGCCCGGCCAAGGCTGCGGCTGAAAGAGGACGAAACGAAGGCATGATGTTTTGGAGAAAGCCCGACAGGACCTTGGAACGCAACCTGGGACCCTGATCTGAAGTTTTCCTGCTCCCATTATAAAAGAGGGCCTGAGTTGGAGCCGCCCCTCCCTCAGAAATGATGGCCAACCTCCCGCTGCCACCAGGCACTTCGCTTGCGGTCCCTGGCTGATCGACTTCAGTCCTGGGCTGCAGACCAGTTTGGCATCGACAAGCCGGAGGCGAGCAGCTTCGATGACCTGCCATGCCCCTGCCAAAAATTGCCGCCCTGTTCGCTTTGACCCTCCCCGCGCTGGTTTTTGCCCAGCCGTCAGAGACCAGGGTTCGGCCCGGGGAGCGTGCACCCCTGGTTTTCAAAGAAACCACGCCCATGGCTTCGCCCGAGCAGATCAAGCTCCGGCTGCGGGCCTCCGAGACACCAGGGGCCTTGAACGTGGCGGGTGAATCCTATGAGGTGATCGTGCCTCGTTCGTACAAGAAAGAGGTTCCCCATGGGCTGTTCATCTGGATCAGCCCCAACGACAAATGCGCCTTGCCAGCCGACTGGGAGGATGTCCTGGCGTCCAGAAAACTCATCTTCATCGGCGCCCTGCGCTCAGGCAACAGCCGCGAGGTCTTCTCCCGGATGCAGTTGGCCATCACCGCCAACGACCAGATGCGTCAGGCTTACAACATCGATCCTGCGAGGGTCTACGTCAGCGGCCATTCCGGCGGCTCCCGCGTGGCCTCCATGCTCGCCGTCGCCTACTCTGACATGTTCACGGGCGCCGTCTGCTTCATGGGGGTGAACTTCTTTTTCCCCACCCAGGGCAAGGACGGCACCTTTTACGAGGCGCGCTACATTCCGCACCCGGAGCTGGCAACCCTGGCCCAGAATGAATCACGCATCGTCCTGGTGACTGGCGACAAAGACTTCAACCAGGACAACACGAAGGCCATCTATGAACAGGGCTTCCAGGGAAACGACTTCAAGCACGTGAAGCTCTTCGACATTCCAGGCCAGGGCCATGGGGCTCCGGCCCGCGAATGGCTGGAAAAGGCGCTGACCTTCCTGGATGAAGGCAAGGACAAGGGTAAAAAGTGACCCCGATCCACCGCCAAGCGCCTCTCCAGGCCATCTTTTGCGTTGGAAAAACTCTGCCCGGGGGTATTTCAAGGACGTCATGACCGACTCCAAGACGTTTCAATTTGGCCCTCGCGACTCTAAAGACTCCATCGAGGAAGGCAGCGCTTTCGCCCCCAAGTTCGATGAAAATGGACTGATCGCCGCCATGGCGGTGGACGCAGACACCCATCAGCCGCTGATGCTGGCCTACATGAACGAGGAAACGCTGAAGGAGACCCTGGCCCTGGGCCAGGCTGTATATTATAGCCGCAGCCGCAGGAAGCGCTGGCACAAGGGAGAGACGAGCGGCGAGTTCCAGGACGTGGTCGAGATCCTCACGGACTGCGACCAGGATGCCCTCATTCTGCGGGTGCGTCAGCGAGGGGGCGGCTGCTGCCACACCCATCGTTCCACCTGCTTCTACCGAAAGGTCCAGGCTTCCGAACAGGGCGGCCTGGTCACCTTGGCAAAAGTTTGAATCAGCCCCATCCATGCCTGCGCTGGACTACCCACCTCCGCTGAGGCGACTCATCGCCCAGCTGAAGTCCCTGCCGGGGCTCGGCCCGCGCAGCGCGGAGAGACTGATGCTCTGGATGATGCAGGACGCTGGCAGGGTTGAGCCGCTGATTGACGCCCTGGCGTCGGCCACCTCCCGGATTCATGCCTGTGACGATTGCGGCTTTTTCATTGAGGAAGGGAAGGCGTGCGCCCTCTGTCACGACCCCAGAAGACAGCAATCCCTCATCTGTGTGGTGGAGCAGGCGGCCGACGTCCTGAAGCTGGAACGCTCGGGTGCCTACAACGGACTGTACCATGTACTTGGCGGGCGGCTTTCCCCCCTCGACAACGTCATGCCCGAAGATCTGCGGATTGAAGCCTTGATCAGACGTGTGAATGCCCTGCCGAACCTTGAGGAGGTCATCCTCGCCGTCGGAGCCGACGTCGAAGGGGAGGCAACGGCCAGTTATCTCGGTGACATGCTGCGGGTGGAAAACGTGCAGGTGAGCCGCCTTGCCCAGGGACTGCCCGCAGGAGGTGGACTCGATCACGCCGATGAGCTCACCCTGTATCAGGCGGTCAGCGGTCGAAGGACTCTATAAAAATATAAAAAGAGGAGGCCCTGCAACGGCGACAGCGGAAAGCCGTTCCTGGGGTGATCTGAACCGGCCTACCTGTTTGGGCTGGCATGACCGCGACAGATAAAGGGCGTTCGAGGCCTTCCAGAAATGAAGCTTGAGAAAGCCGGGGCGGGGATGCCTGATGACGTCATCCATGGAACCCGAAGCCCACCAGAACCCACAGACCGAAACATCCTCCGACAACGAAGCCCGACTCCTGGAGGAGGCGGGCCGCTCCTGGAAAAAAGAAAACCGCAGGATCATCGGCCTCGTCATCGCCGTGGCAGCGTTCATGCTCGTCGCACATCAGACGCCTCTGAGGGAATGGATCACCAACATCCAGGCATGGAAGCAGTACATCCGTGAGGCGGGAATGCTGGCACATGTCGGCTTTGCGGCCGCCAGCGCCTGCGCCGTGATGCTCGGTGTTCCAAGATTGCCTCTTTGCGCGGCCGCCGGGTTGTTGTTTGGCTTTGCCGAGGGCATGCTGCTGTCACTCGCTGGCACGTCGGCAGGTTCGTATGGAGCCTTCATCTTTGCGAGGCTGAGCGGCCGGTCTGCCGTTCAACGTCGCGCTGAAGCGCTCCCCTGGCTCAAGGGCCTGCTAGCCAGACCGACGCTGACGCGCGTGTTCTGGGTGAGGCAGCTCATGCTTCCGGGCGTGCTGCTCAACGTGATGTTCGGCGTCTCAGATGTCGGGCATCGCGTGTTCATCCTCGGCACGGTGCTGGGCTACCTGCCGCTGAACGCCGCGTTCAGCCTTGTGGGCAGCGGCCTTGGAAAGGGGAGCGTCGCGCAGACACTGGTGCAGATGTGCGCCGCCGCGGCGGTGATGAACATTGTGGGGTGGGCGCTGTGGAGACGCATGAAGAACAAATAATTAGTTAGCCGCCTAACCAAAGGAGTGTTCAGTTTAACAAAAAGTATGCTATGATTGAAGGTGTTCTGGGGGTGCTGCCAAAAGGGGGTCGCGGACCCCGGTGGACGAAAAAAAGATCAAAAAGATCAAAAAGTAGTTGCGGGTTTTGGGAGTTGTACTAGACTGTTTGTCCG
>CAZXPU010000008.1:0-77896 GCA_964642905.1 uncultured Prosthecobacter sp. | reverse complement strand
TTGAAAACCACATCGCCAACGCATCCTAAAAGGGGCTTAATTCAGTGCCATTCGGATCAGGGTGCAATTCGTTGACAAAATCATGATTGACTTGGTTTACGGCGTGAACATTCTCCAGAAGTTTTTTTTAGCTAAAAATAGCTCGTCCTTGTAACACGATCCATGGCCAGGTGGCAAGCCCCGACGTGCTGAATGCCGACCATGCGCGGCTTTTCATCGCAGCACCCTTATTTGTCAAACTGTTGCCTGACCCCGTTTTCTCGCTCCAGCTTCGCTGCCGCAAACTATAGCGTTGCTAAGTCACGATTCGGGCGGCTTGCTCAGTTGGCGGTTTTCTTCATTGAGGGACAGACACTTGACCTGCCAAGCTTCGAAAGCTCGAACCATATTTCGGTGGTCTTTTACGAACCAGAACCCTTCTCCGGGGAAAACCATTCTGCCGGATTTTGATGAAAAATATGGATCAGTCCATGTTAGGCGACCAAGTTCTCCTAAAATCTCCACGTGAGCTTTGCTAACATGCTCAGGCAACAATGCCCAGAAAGTATTCAAACGAGAGTTGATTGCACGAACGCCAAACTCATCAATGATATATCTCACACCGAAAAAACGTGAATGCCACCAAAGTGTCCTGAGCGAAAGCAGCACAACGATTCCAAGAGGAGCATACAAAGCAAAACCACTGCCTGAATGACGCATAGGCATCGAGAGCGATACATAGGCTGTGAAGAAGCAAAACACAGCCTGAGCCAATGTTTTCTGCAAATAAAAAAACATAAACGCTTTTTGATCTGCTTCACCTGTCCATCGTGGAAAAGAATCACTCATTGGCATGGAAAAATGGGGTCAGGTGCAATTCATTGACAAAATCATGATTGGCTTGATTCACGGCGTGAACCTTTTTCAGGAGGTGTTTCAGCTATCAATAGCTCGTCCTTGTAACACGAGCCATGGCCAGGCGGCAAGCCCCGGCGTGCTGAATGCGGGCCGTGCGCGGCTTTTGATAGCAGCACCTTTGTTTGTCACGCCGTTGAACGCTGACCCCGTTTTATGCTCGGGAGTCATCGCGCAAAAATACCTCCCTGATAATGATGATGAGGACACCGAGGAGCAGCCCCAATATGACTCTCCAGCCTCGGGGAAGCTCTCGCCGCCACCAAGGCTTCCGAACAACTGCCGTCTGTCGGTCCCAGTCGCTCTGAGCACCCCAATCTTCTGCGGATAAAAATATCTCCCCCTCGTCGCCGGTCACAATCCCGTTAAAGTGCGGGGCTATAGACGCCATATACTCGATGATCCTCGGCCCCTCTGGATTCTTGGTGAACACTGAACAGTCTCCCGGCGAATAATGCAGAGCCAAGTTCTCGTCTCCGTCCAGAATGGCCGTAATGAAATGTGAGTCCCCATCGACACGCTTCAATTCGGGGCGGCTCGCCACAAAGTCCTCCCACTCTTGGGCAGTGATGCCCCTGCTCGGTTCGGGTCTGCTGAGTGTGATGTGATAGCCCATGGCGAGTGGCGCAGTTACTTGGGCGAACGACCCGGATCAGGCGACGGCGAGGGGTGGACGTTGCTGACACGACAGATGCCATACGAGCCCTTGCCTGCTTCCGTTTTGTTCGCCCTCATTTTGGTCGTGGTGTTGGTCATTGCTGCTTGGGACCAAAGAATCCTGGAAATGCTATCGTCAGTGCCACGACCGCCCCAAAATACAACCCGACGCCTGCAACGCCGATAAGAAACGACAGCAGACAAGAGATCGAGGTAACGCCACGCTTCTTGAATAGAGCCATCGAAATGCCGTAAGCTCCGCCTCCACACAAGCCTCCAAGCGCCCCGCCAATGAATATCATGATTAGTGGCCAACCCGCGATTGCATGGGCAAATGATGGAATGGCTTTGGGTGGCTGGTTCGTGGAATCGTCACTCATAAACTTTGAAAGTGGGTGCTCGTTAGTTGGGAAAAATGGAAAAAAGGGGCAGGCTGCAACAGGTTGACAAAATCATGATTATCTTGGTTCACGGCGTGAACCTTCTTCAGGAAGTGTTTCAGACATCAATAGCTTATCCTTGTAACACGAGCCATGGCCAGGTGGCAAGCCCCGGCGTGCTGAATGCGGGCCGCGCGCGGCTTTTCATCGCAGCACCCTTATTTGTCAAGCTATTGCACACTGACCCCGTTATCCTCATGGTCGAGGTAATCGATACGAAGGATGGTCAGGTCGGCCTCAGTGGTGGCCTGCTCTTCAACAGGTTGCCAAGTGCGATCCTCCATCTTGGCGAGGGAACTGACCTCAACGCGGCGGAACGACTCAAGAATCTCGATTGCGGACCGTGGATCGTCGTCAAAGCGCCACGTCGATACATACGCCCCCTTGCTGCCGTCAGCGGACTCGAAGTAGATCGATCCCGGCCTAGAACAATCGCGCTCAGACCAATCACTCGGGAGACAAACTCGCCACGTCTCGGTGCTAATTGTGTCGAAGTCGGTCATAGCGCTCGCATGTCGCCTAACGTCGAGGTGTGGCACAGGCTACCGGGAGCGCCACTCCGCAACAGGTTTCAGGGTTGCAGTAAAGAGGGTCATTTCGACTCGGGGCGGGTAGCCGGTTGTCCACCACCGTCTTGTTGTCCTTGGTTGTATTGCTCGTCGTGGAAGAAGGTGATCTCATAGTCGAGGAGATCATTCGATCTCGAAAGTCGAAAAGTCATCGGCTAGAGGCTTCACTTCTCCGGTCTCATGCCAGTAGGCGAAAATCTGGTCAGAAAAGGTGGCTGGATCAGCCTGTGATGGAAGCAGAAGCATCACATCCCCAAGTCCATTGCCGCCAATCGCCAAGGCATCGGATGGAAACGCTCCCCATTCTCGTGCGGCCTTGGTCTCTGCAATGATGTGGTTGCACGAGCGACTCGTTCGCTTCCGATCCGAAACATCCTTGATGGGGTGAATGTCCCACTGATCCTCGTCGGTAATGGCCGTCCCTCCATTGTTGGCCATCATGGCGGCTCGATAAACTGGAGGCAATCTCCGTCCGAGTTCTGATTCAGTCAGAGCGACTTGTTCTTCTGAGATATCGAAGGCCATGGTTTTTTAGGGTCTTTGGCAATTAGCGCGGTTGGAGATCGAGGGAACCGAGGAAAAAGAGGATGCGAGTTCGGAAGCGTGAGAAGAGATGAAATCCCCTGGCGGCAGATTTGAGGCTCTGGATGCGGCTGTTGAATGCCTCGCTCATGGCGTTGGTGATGCGATGCGTCAGGTAGTTGAGCAGGCCTGGAAGATGAGCTTTGAGAGTCTGCGCCGCCCTGACTACAAACGGCAGGCGACTGCGAATGGCACGCGCATACCAGCGTTGGAAAAACGCCCGGGCCTGTTGAGGATCGCCGTGGTTCCAAAACTCGCCAAACAACACGCGGTGATGCCACGCCCGCGCCGTCTTCAAATCACGCGCCACAAGCTCCTGGAAGCTCAGGAAGCGGTCCTCGCTCATGTGGCCAGGGTCATAAAGCCAATCGTAGCGAGTCGACTTGAGGATCTGATCCCCCTGTGCCTTCAACATTGCATGCTCTTGGCGGCGTGTTCTGTCCACCGCCTGTCCCAACAGCGCAGAGACATGGAACTTGTCGTAAACAATGTCCGCCTGCGGGCAATGTTCACGAACTGCCGCTGCATACGCGGCGCTCATGTCCATGGCGACCGCCTTGACGCCTTGGAGCACCGAAACACCCAAACTCGCAAGAGCCTCGCCCGCCGCCTGCGTCGTGCGCTCCTCGAGCACTTCCAAGACTCGGCCCTCATCCAAGTCCGCCAGCAAGGTGCCGTAGCGATGCCCTTTGCGAAAACTCTTCTCGTCGATCCCAAGCCTCTCCACTCGCTCCACCTCGCGCCTCTCCAGCCCGCGTTGCACCGCGCGCTCCATGATGCGCTGGGCTGCTCGCCAATCGATCCGCAGCAGTTTGCTGGCCTCATTGATGCTGCCGCACGCCTGCATAACTCGGATGGCCAACGCTTCAAACGCCACAGTCCAGCGCGAACGTGGCGTCGCCCAAGGAACACTCACCATCTCGGTGCGGCCGTCAGGATGCCTGACCCTGGGCACCCGCGCCCGCAGCACCGTCTCAAGCTGCATCGTGTCCAGGTGACGCCACGTGCGCTCTTCGTAGCCCTCAATAGGCAGCATCAGCCCATCCTGACCCCACGCGGTCCCGGCTTTGACACCAATCTCCAGCTCAACCCGCCTGCCGCCGAGGTCCAGCTTTACATCCCTGACCTCCCAGGGCTCGCTCAGTCCCAGCGTCTTGTAGAAAAAGTCGCGATCTGTCATCCCCAACCCTTCCAAACACTCCCATCCCTTCAAATCAAAACCGCGCTAATTGCCAAAGACCCGTTTTTTAAGCCGAACGTTCAAGCGCCGGAACCGCAGGGGCGGAAGTGAGAGCCGCAACGAGATGGCGGGTTAAAGTTACGGAAAGCATGGTCGGCAGAGCAGCCACAGCGCTTGTCCAACCGCGCCATGTTCGCCCTTGGGTTGTTTGGGTCGGTGGATGTCATGCAGTTTTCGCCCCCTTGGGAATCTCGCCTTGGAAGAATGCTTCTCGCTGCTGATGATCGCCCAACTCCATCTGGAAATGCTTCCAGTCGCCATCCTGTAGAACGCCCATCCACCAAGGGCCTGAAACGGATTCGCTGAACTGCCAAAGGATATGATAGCCATCCTCGTTCGAGAACCCTTCGCCATCAGCCTGAATGACAGAAGGGGCAAAACCCCACAAAGCGTTCTTGATGGCTTCAAATATTTCCCAACCGTTCAAGTGGTCGGTGCCACTTAATAGCTGGCAGGCATAGATGCATCGAACCCGCTCAAAGTAGTCAGTAAGCCAAGCTGCGGCTGAACTCGGTTTGGCACCTTCAAGCTCGTCTCGAAAATCGTCCAACTCCTCAGAACCCAGCGAACCATCGTTCACGGGATTGCGCTCAATCGCGGCAATCTCAAGACCGTCTGAGTGCCGAAGCTCCAACTGCTCCCATGAACCTTCGTCCCCTGCCTCGACAGTCAAAGCGGCGTTCAAGCCCGAAAGTGCCTTCACAAGAGTGGTGAACGGAACCGTCTCCAGTGAAGTGCTGAGGACTCGAATGTAGTGCCCCATGGGTGGCGAGTGTTGATGTTAGTTGAGGCGAACGCGTCGGATCAGGCAACGGCGAAGGATGGACGTGGCTGGCACGACAGATAGCCTTCGAGCCGTTGCCTGCATCCGTCCCGTTCGTCGTTGTTTGCTGGTTCAGCCATCGAATCTTACCTCCGTGAGTCTCAATTCAGAATCAAGTCCTAGATCAACATCAAGGTGGTTGAATGTCGCTGTTCCCGAATACCACAAATGTGCGCTTCCATTGATGTAAAAGCAAACCAGTCGAAGGGATAGTTCAGTGAGCAGATCTTCTGAAGTCCTCTGCCATCGGTCGCCGAAGTATGCCCGGTGCATTTGATGGATTTCCGGTGCTGCATCTCTGAGCATTTGGGGCTCACGAGTGATCAGCAGACGCCAAGCCTCCTCGCTCTTCGCAAGAAAGGTTGCCCAATCGAGGGTCATCTCCGAATCGCCGACTAATGACACCTCAATCTCCTTTTCAGGGTGACTTCGATAGACGCAGTTAAGAGTCGGCCAATCTGGAAGCTCGTTGTCCCAAACGAACTGCTTAAAGATGTCGCTCTGGAGAATGGGAAGCATCTGTTTTCGGCGAACGACCCAAGCTCAGCGACTCGGCGCACAGGAGGCAACGATGGCAACCGCGACGCCCCGCCGGGTTCGCTGCAGTGCATGGTTAAGCGTTCGTGGAATCATGGTGTCTGGCTCTGCGGCGTAGTATAGCGCAGCGAACGGCAAAGAAAAGCAATGCGATGAGGCTGTATGGAAATGCGACGGCAAAATAACCGATACCAGGAATGTCGTTGCGGGTCGCTGGGTCGAAACACGTGAAACGCCAGATGCCCCAAATGAAGATGGCGAGAAATGGGAAGCCAAATGCTCGCAGACTCTGGCCCGGTCGGAGAAACCAAGGGTGGACAAGGACGAGCAGTGCGATGATGCCCTGAGCTACGTAGTCGGTGATGGAAAGAGGCATGGCGGCAACGACGCCTAACAGCTGATTTATCGACAGAAGCGTTGTTTTGTCAGCAGCTTTATCTCCGACAGATTGGTTGCTTGATGACGGCTTTTAAAACTCATGCCGTTGTTTTAGCGGCTCATTGGAGGGCAAGGCAACATAATTGCAGGTTCTTGCTCCCATGAGCCGGGAAAATGCATGTATGAATAATCCCCCATCCAACCCAGCCTGGAACAGCGTCTCATCGGCGGCTTGAGGTTCGGCATGACTCGCGGCAGACGGAGCAGGCTTAGGTTGGCATGGTAGCCGAATGCGGCGGAATGTGTGTGGATACTTATCCGGACAGGCTCTAAACGTGAATGCCGCTTTTTCATGGGGCAGGAATGCCCCAATTACCGAAAATGTGGAACCTGGGTTAAACCTGGATGCCGCTTTTCCTGGGGCAGGAATGCCCCAACTACCGAAAATGCGGAACTTGGGTTAAACCTGGATGCTGCTTTTTGCTGGGGCAGGAATGCCCCAATTACCGAAAATGTGGAACCTGGGTTCAACCGGGATGCTGCTTTTTTCCTGGGGCAGGAATGCCCCAACTACCGAAAATGTGGAAGCTGGGTTAAACCGGGATGCCGCTTTTTGCTGGGGCAGGAATGCCCCAGTTACTGAAAATGCGGAACCTGGGTCGATCGGCGGTGAGGGGGACTTGAACCACTCAGTGCGCGCGACCGGTAGGGCGCACCCCAAAAAAGAAAAGGCCATGCCACCCGTGGGTGGCATGGCCTGGGCAAAGCCTGATGGACTCAGCTGTAGGAGGATTCGACGCGGTGGGCGACGTCCTTGTAACCGTAGTCGGCGTTGTAGATTTCCTTGAGGGCTTCCAGGCTGGAGGCCTTGTCCCCCATCTTTTCGCAGACCATGGCCAGCTCGTAGAGCACTTCTTTCTTGGTGCTGTCCATGATGGTGAGCTCCTTGTTCGCCTCGGCGAAGGAGCTCTTGGCAAGGTCGTTCATGTTCTTCTTCTCGAAGCAGCGGCCGAGCATCAGCATCGCCTTGGTGCGGATGTGCGGGTTGCCCTTGGCCTGCTGAAGTTCCGGGATGGCCTCGGTGTACATCGCGGCGTTGAAATAGGCCTGGCCAAGGTCGAAACGCAGGCCCTTGTCGGTGGGGTTGCGTTCGACGCGGGTCTTCGCCTCGCTGATCATCGAGGAGGCGCGCTGCAGCTTCACCGCCGCCAGATTGTTGCGCTGCTCCTCGGCCTCGGGCGCGTCAGGATTGGCGGCCAGCCATTCCTCAATCGCGCTGATGTAGGCGTCCTGCTGCTTGTCACGCATGATCTCCGTGCGGCGCTGAAGCGAGACGTCGCCGGGGTTCAGGGTCAGGGCGTATTCGTAGAAGGACAGGGCGTTGGCCAGGTCGCCAAGCTCCTCATAAAGCTGGGCGATGGCCTTGACGTGGTTGATGTTGCTCTGGTCCTCGTTGTATTTCGCGGAAAAGCGCGCCAGCAGCTCCTCGGTCTGCTCCTTGGTGCGGCCCTGGCGGTTGAGAAGCTCCAGCTCGTTCTGCTCATCGGCGTTCTTGATGGCGCTCTTGAAGTCACCACCCCAGCCCTGCCTGAGAATGGAGGAACGCGCCGCCGCGTCCTTTTCACCCTTGGTGGCGATCATGTCGCGCGGGTCGATCTTCGCGATCGCGCCATACACCTCCGCCGCCTTTTCCGGCTGCTCGTAGGTCATGTAGTGGGTCGCCAGCTGATGCATCAGCTTCGTGTTCTGAGGCTGCCCCATGCGGATGGTTTCCAGCGCAAAGGACGCCAGATCGTGGAACTGCACCTTCAGCGCCAGTTCATAGAGCTGCTTGTTGGCGCTTTCGCTGAAGGGGTCCTTTTGAAACACACGCTCCTCAAGGTCGGCGATGGCCTCCCAGGGATCCTTCTTGCCGCCACCGCCAAAGAGTCCGCCGCCCAGGCTGAACTTCTTGCCGCTGCCGACCGCCTCGCCCTCGGCTCGGCGCAGCACCTTGCGGCCGTCGAGGAATCCGGGGACTTCCTTCACGATGGGAAGGATCAGGCTCACGGCATACTCCCAATTTTTCTGCTCAATGGCGAGCATGCCTTTTTTCCAGAGGTTGTGATACTTGGGGTCGAGCTGGGCTTCGGTGACGATCATGGTTTGAGTTGGGGGGATGAAAACGCGGTGGGGCTTATTTCTTGGCGCCGGACGGCTGCTTGGATGACGGGGGCGCAGGCGCCTTCTCCTCGGAGGAGGCCGCCCCGACCAGGCTGGTCAGGGCTTTCCATTCTTCGCGCATCCCCCGGCTGAAACCTTCCATGCTGAATCCATGCTCGAATAGCACCATCCAGACGAAGGTGGCGGCGAGGAAGGCGAAGAACCAGAGGATTTTGGAAAGCAGGCGCATGTGCCGGAAAAATACGTTACTACAAATAAACAGCCTCCAGCGTCCAGCACGGAGTTTTTGAGTTTGCACCTGCTTTGCCTCCTGAGGGGCGCCTGCCGGGGGCTCGGAACGGCAAAAAAAGACTTCTAAGGCACCTGGAAGTCCGCCATATCTGCCGCTCCATGAACGAATCGGACCTCCAGGGCATGCTTCAACGGGCCACCGCCTCACCGGCGGACCGCCCGCCCGGCTGCCTGCGCGAGGAAATCATGCAGCGGGTTCGGACGGACGACGGACGGGCCAGGCGCTGGCGTTCCTTCACCCTCTGGCTTCTGGGGCTTGGCCTGATTTCAGGCCTCGGCACGGCCTTGGTCATCGGCTGGTCCAAGGCTTCCCGTGACACCGTCCACTCCCGTCCGCCCCGGCTGGAACTGATCCAGGGAGGAGGTGTCCTGAAATGAGCCTGCGAGCCCGCTGGCTGCTGCTCTCCGTGGTTTGCTCGATGCTGCTGGCAGGCGGCACGGCCTGGTGGGCCACGGACCTCTTCCTGCACCGGCACGGGGAGAGCCATGCCCAGGAGCATCTGGCCCCGGATTTTCACGCCTGGATGCACGAGCATCTGGACATCACCCCCGAACAACACGCCGCCCTGGAACCCGTGGAGGCGGAATTTGAAGCGTCGCGAACCCGTCTGAAGGCTGAAATCCGCGCAGCCGGTCTGGAACTGGCGGAAGTGATCCGTAAGGCGGAGGTCGGCGACCCAGGCATCAAGGCCGCCCTGCAGCGGCTGAACCGCAGCCAGGAGGAGTTGCAGCGCCGAACCCTGGACCATTTCTTTGCCATGAAACGCTTCCTGCGCCCGGCGCAGGCGGCCAAACTGCTCGACTGGACCCATGACAGCCTTATCCGCGAGCCTTGACTGCCTGATCGGCTGCGTTCCTCCGGAAGAAAGCCTGGAGACCCTGAAAATCCGCGCCGCCCAGGACGGCGACATGGCGGCCTTTGAATGGATCGTCCGCCAGCATGAGGAGCGCCTTTTCAACTTCTGCTGCCGCTGGCTGCGCTGCTCCCAGGACGCCCGTGAAGTCTGTCAGGACGCCTTTGTTAGGGCCTGGCAGGCCCTGCCCGACTTCGAAGGCCGATGCCGCATCTCCACCTGGCTTTACCAGATCGCGCTCAACCTCTGCCGCGACCGCGCCAAAACCCGCTCCACCCGCCAGCAGGCCTGCACGGTCGCCCTGGAGGATCTCGAAGGCCAGCCGACCTGTCCCCTGCCCGCTCCGGACATCCATGCGGAGTGGCGCGGCGAGATGCAAAAGCTCGAACGCGGCCTGGCCGTGATTCCTGAAAAGCTTCGCGCCGCCCTCATGCTGACCAGCCTGGAGGGCCTGAGTCAGGAGGAGTGCGCGGTGATTCTCAACTGCTCTGTCCGCAGCGTCGAAGGCCGGGTTTATCGGGCCCGTCAGATGCTGCTGGACTGGTGGAACCGCCAGGCCTGACTCATTTCGCCTCCAGGCAAAGCACCTTGCCCGGGGCGTTCCTCACATAAATCCGGCCATTGGCCAGCACGGGACTGCTCCAGCAGCGTCCGCTCAAAACCTGGGCGCGGCTCAGTTCCTCGAAGCCGGCGCTGCCCGCCTTGGCGACAACCAGTTCGCCCTTCTCCGTGAGGATGATCAGCCGACCGTCGGCGGCCATGAGCGAACCAAAGCCGATGCTCTTCTCCTCCCAGGCCACGCTGCCATCCTCCAGCTTCACGCACTTGAGCGAGCAGCGGCTGTTCTGGTCGCCGTCGATGCCGTAAAGATGACCGTCAATCAGGACGGAGGAGTTGAACTGGTTCTTCAGCACCTTGCTCTCCCAGACCTTCTCCGGCTGGCTGGCGGTGAGCTTCAAAAGCGTGCAGCCCTTGTTGTAGCCGGTGGAGATGAACAGCTTGTCACCGCTCAGGATTGGATCGCTGGCATTCACCCCGTAGCGGGTGGCCCAGCGGTGGGACCACACGGGCGTGCCATCCTCCACCTTCACCGCCGTGTAGGCGTCGCCGGAAGAAACCACCGCCAGCTTCACTCCATCCCGGGTGATGGGATAAGGCGTGGAATAGCCGGCGCTGTCCACATCACTCTTCCAGACGATTTTGCCACTGACCTTGTCCACGCCAAGCCCGGCCTTGCCGACATTGAGAATGAGCAGGCTGCCCTGCACCAGCGGAGCCCCGGCAAAGCCCCAGTCCGGAATGTTGGCCTCCGTCTCCTTCTGCACATTCTTGTCCCAGACCACCTTGCCAGTCGCGGCCTCCAGGCAGAACAGGTCGCCCCAGCGGCTCAGGTGATACACCTTGTCGCCATCAACGGTCGGCGTGTTGGAGGTGCCGCCCTCGTAATACTTGTCACCCAGGTCGGCGGGATATTCATGCTTCCAAATCGCCTTGCCCGTGGCGGCGTCCAGGCACCAGACCGTGTCCTTGCCATCCGCATGGCCGGTCGTCAGCACACGTCCGTCGGCCACGACAAAGGTGGAGAATCCAAGACCAACCTCGGCCTGCCAAAGCACCTTGGGTTCGGCGCCGAGCTTCCATTCCTTCTCGGTGGAGATCCCGTCGCGCGCAGGGCCGCGCCAGACCGGCCAGTCCGCCGCATGGGCCAGGGGCAAACCAACAACCAGGGAAGAGAGGCGGAGAAGCAGGGAGGTCTTCATGCGACCGCACCATCACGCGAAGCCGCCGTGAAGGCAACCAGCTTTGCAACAACGCCGCCCCGTCCGCCTAACGAGCATTCAGCCCGCCTTCAAAGCGACGCCAGTAGATCACCGCCACCGGCAGCACTCCGGCGCAGTGCCGTGCGGCATCCAGAACGGACGACCAGCCTCCGGTCTCGATCGCGGTGATGACCAGGCTTCCGGCGGTGACCAGGGCCACTCCGGACAGAAAGATCGCGGCTGGCGCCACGGTCTGCCGTGACTCGGGCATCATCGCCTCGACCTTGTCCCAGAAACGCCAGGCGAGCAGGGCCAGGATGACCATCGGCAGGTAGCTTTCCAACCCGCCCAGCTCGGGCGCATCGCAGTCGTAAAGGGCGTGAGCCAGAATCAGCGTGCCCAGCGTGGCCAGGAACTGCGGCGCCAGGGCAAACCGGCTGCGCAGCATGCCATACAACGCCTGGGTGGAAAGCCCGGTCAGCGCGACATGCATGAAGTTTGCCGACAAAAAACGGCCCAGCACCACGGCGCCACCCATGTCCTGGTAGTAGTCGATGTTTTCCTCCATCGCGAAGCCCAGGCCCACAAAGGCGCCCGTCATCAGCGCCAGGCCCGGCGCACGCCGCTTCAACAGCCAAGGCATGAACAAGGCCGCCAGCGCCAGCTTGCAGACCTCCTCCCGAAAGCCCACTCCGATGATGAGGTGAACCAGGTTCAGGGGGAACGGCACGCCCTCCTCATCAATCCCCAGCTGGTCCTGCTGAAAAGCGATCAGACTCACGGTCGGCCAGATGCTGGCGACACCGGCAAGCAGCGGTGCCAGGGGCCAGATCCAGCGCCAGCCCCGACCCGGCAGATGAATGACCAGCAGCAGGTACCACAGTCCAGCAGCGAGTCCGGTCAGACAGACCGCCGCCAGAGGCAGATGCCCGAGACGATGCTGCAGCAGACCATGCCATTGCATGCCGATGTCGCCCAGCGCCACGCCCGCCTCATGTTTCAGCAGGCCGGACGTGGCATCCATCCAGCCCTTTTGCTGGAACATCCTCAGCACCGGCACATCCTCCAGATGCAAGGCCAGCCGGAAAGCCGTCTCACGCACCTGTTCGGCTTCAGGAAAACGCAGCGCCTCTTTCACGAAAGCCGCCAGGGCCGCCTCATCCTGGCCGGAGCGCATCAGCACACTGGCATGAAGCTCATTGGCATGGGCCGGACAGTCTTGCTTGGCCGCCGCCGCGCCGAGCCTTGCTGACGCCTCCCGCCCTATCGGGCTGTCTTCGGCCAGGCAAGCCGCGAGGTAATCCTCTGCCAGAGCACGCGACATCGGGTCCGCCAAATGCTTGTCGAGCAGCACGCGGACCTCATAAGCAAGGATCGCACCTGACTTCTCATATGCGTCCCAGGTGGCTTCCGGCATGTCCAGGCTTTCCGCCAGCAGCACCAGGCTGGGCGTCAGTTTGCGCAGCCAAAGAGTCAATCTTCTCGGATCCGGCCGGGCATCGTTCGAAAGCTGCCTCCATTCGTGTCGGATCGACTGCTCGACCGGATCCATCAGGTGACCGGCCTCATGCCCTGGGCGCGTCTGCACGATGACCCATGCCAGCAAAAAGGCGCCGACCACGATGCCCAGGGCCGACTTCTGAAGGACGTCCTTCCGTCTTGACCAGTAATGCAGCCGTGAACGCCATCCCCTGTTCATGTCCGGGGTGGCGGCGTTTCCTGGTTTCTCCACCAGTCCTGGTCACGCTCCCAGGGAGCTCGGCTGTTCTCCTCCGCAGGCGTCTTCAAATGCCCGGTGAATTCCGGATCATCCTGCAGTTCCATGATAAGTCGGATGTGAGGCTCGGGCCGTGTCGTCCGCCTCCAGATCAGCCAGGCCCAGCAGGCAAAAAAGCCCAGCATGAAAAGCAGCAGCCCAAGATTGATCAACACAAAGAGATCCATCGCCACCACGTGACCCTGGCCAGTGCCGACCCCGTGCCCGGCGGCTGCGGGTGAATGCAGGTGAACGGGAAAGGCCAGGATGTTCACCATGGTCAGCAGGCTTTGTCAGAGAACACCAGGCGCATGGGGATCATGCTGGAGAAGCTGAAGCCGTGGCTGGCGAAGAAGGTCTGGGATTCCGCGCTGATCCGGTCCGTCAGCAGCGTGATGCGCTTGAAGCTTTTTTCACGGGCAAACTGCACCGCATAGTCGAGCAACCGCCCGCCATATCCCTGCCGACGATGCTGCGGATGCACGATGACATCCTCCATCAGCACCACCGGCCCGCCCTCGGCGGTGCTGATGGTGAAAAGCAGGTTCACCATGCCGATGACCGTGTGATCCGTGCGCAGCACAAAAATCCGGCCCAGCTTCGGCTGCTCCAGAATGAGGCGAAGGCCCTCCGCCTGCTTGTCCTTGTCAGGCTTGAAGTCCGCCTCCTCGCTGAACAGGGCCACCAGCAGCTGCACAAGCTGCGGCAGGTCTTCAATCGTGGCGGGCTCAATGCGGGGCTCGGTGTCAGCAGACGGCATGACGCTGAGTATGGAGGCGGCCTCCGGGAAAGGCAACGGGCTTCCTGTCACAACAACGCAGCCACATGAGCCGAGACAGCGCTGGCAAGCCCGTCCAGGTTGTAGCCGCCCTCCAGCACCGAAACCAGACGCCCATGGCAATGAGAGTCAGCCAGGCCGCGCAGGTGACCTGTGAGCAGCGCAAAATCCTCGTCCCTCAGCCGGAACCGCCCCAGGGGATCCTGAATCCTTGAATCAAAACCCGCACTGATCAGGATCAGGTCAGGTTTGAAGGCATCCAAGCTGGCAACAGCCGGGTCTCGAAGACCTTGCTGAACTCCTCGATGCCCGCCCCGGCTGCCATGGGAAGGTTCAGCGTGGCGCCCAATCCCTTCCCCTTCCCGGTTTCCTCAGCATGGCCGGTGAACGGATACCAAGGGCTCTGATGCGTGCTGGCAAAGAAGACGCTGCCGTCTTCCTCAAAGATATCCTGGGTGCCGTTCCCATGATGCACGTCCCAGTCCACAATCGCCACCTTGGCCGCCCCATGCCTGCGCTGGGCATGGCGGGCCGCCAGGGCGATGTTGTTGAAAAGGCAGAAGCCCATGCCTCTCTCGGCGGAGGCGTGATGACCTGGCGGACGCACGGCGCAGAAGGCACGCGTGAGCCGCCCGGACATCACTTCGTCCACGGCATTGAGCACGCCTCCCACCGCCCGCAGCGCCGTCGCATAACTCTTGTTGCAGACATCCGTGTCCCCGGTGCTGAGGGTTTCCAGCCCCTCTTCCTCGACCTCACGACGAACAAGGTCGATGTAACGGGCTGGATGGCAGAGCTGGAGTTCCGACCGTTCCGCCAACCTTGAGGGGATGCCTTTGAGCTTCGGCAGCAGACCGGAAGCCTGCAAACCGCGCATGATGGCCGCATATCGGCCCGGGTTCTCCGGATGCCCGGCCCTGGGATCGTGGTCCTGATAAGTGGGATCGAGAAGCAGCCCCGTATTCATGCGGAATGCAACGTCGCCAGCAGGGATGAATTTCAAGCGGACTCGTCAGTCTGGCTGCATGGCTCCGGTTCATGCCGCAGCGTCAGGTATTCCGCGAGGATGTCCTCCAGCTCCATGAAGCTGGTGATGTGGCTGAAGCGCCCGCGAAGATGCTTCCCGCCAGGCAGGCTCTTCGTGTAGTTCATCAGGCGGGTGCGCATGGAGCGCATGATCTCCAGCTCACCCCGGGTCGCTCTCGCCAGGGCCATCTGGCAGTGCCGCCGCATCAGGGCGAACCGCTCCTCAACGTCCGCCACAGGAGCATGCACACCCGTGGTCAGGTAATGCCGGATCTCCCGGAACACCCAGGGATTTGTCATCGCCGCACGGCCGATCATCACGCCTCGAACACCCGTCTGCGCCCGTCTCACCTCCACGTCCTGGCCTCCGGAAATGTCACCGTTGCCAATGACCGGTATCTTCACCGCATCCGCCACCTGCGCGATCACGTCCCAGTCGGCCAGCCCGCTGTACCCCTGGGCCTTCGTCCGGCCATGCACCGCGATGGCCTGGATGCCGCAGTCCTCCAGCAGCCGCGCCACCTCGACAGCGTTGATGTTTTGCGCATCCCAGCCGATGCGCATCTTGGCTGTGACAGGGATCGGCACCGCCTTGGCCACCTCCCTCGCCACACTGGCCAGCAGGGGGCAGTTTCTCAGCAGCGAAGACCCGCCGTTCTTTGACACCACCTTGTTCACCGGACAGCCGAAGTTGATGTCGATGAAATCCGGCTGCTTCCAGTCGATGATCTTCCGGGCCGCCTCGCCCATGCGGACTCCGTCCGCCCCGAAAAGCTGCACTCCGAGCGGGCGCTGGCCATCATCAAACTCGGTGTAATGCCGCGTACGGTCGTCCCGCTGCAGGATTCCTTCCGCCGAGACAAACTCCGTCACCATCACATCCGCCCCAAGCTCCTTGCAGAGACTGCGAAACACGACGTCCGTGACCCCGGCCATAGGAGCGAGATAGAGAGGAAAACGGTCGGATTGCAGCCACGGAAGCATCAAACAACCTACACTCACGTCCTCCGCGGGCAAGGTTCCTGCTTGCCTTTCATGCAGCGACGGCGTTGCTTAGACATCACCCCGATGACAGACGAACCGACTTCCCCCAATGCCAACGCCAGGGACATCTCCTCAGAAGCGGGCAGGCCCGTCGAAGACCGTTCTTCCGCCGCCGACAACAGGGCCGATCAAAGCTTGACGGCCTCCACCGATCCAAGCGCGGCGATCACCATCGATCATGCCGCGCTGGCCAAGGGCCGGGAACCCGACCTGGCCGCCTACTTTGAGCACAGTTACCTCACCCAAGCCTCCGCCAAGGCCGCCAGCCGCACGCTGATTGACGCCTTCGATGACAAAGGCCTGTGGCTTGCCAGCCTGATCCAGCCCCTGCATCTCTCCAGGGAGCTCTCTCAAAACTGTTCCGATGTCACCCGCCTGGTCATCCTTCAATGGGTGCGCCAG
Organism: uncultured Prosthecobacter sp.; assembly: GCA_964642905.1. Lineage (GTDB taxonomy): Bacteria > Verrucomicrobiota > Verrucomicrobiia > Verrucomicrobiales > Verrucomicrobiaceae > Prosthecobacter. The sequence continues at coordinate 61,702 of CAZXPU010000008.1, read as the reverse complement.
GGAGAAACCCACAAGCTCAAGCTGCTGGGTGAAACCTTGCTGTCGGTCTCGGATTCCCAGCTCAGCCAGGAAACCACCCGCATGATGATGGTGCTTGCAGGCCTGCTTGGGATCCTGCGCCCGTCAACCGCGCAAAAGCTGGCCACACGCGCCGCACCCAGGATGCCCGACATCGCGGATGTTGAACTGGTCAGCGACGCCACCCGCTGGGTGGAGGCAGGCGTCATCCTCGAATCCTCCTCCACGGAAGAGCGCGTCTTCTGGAACCGGCGCCTGCGTGAACCCGATGCCGGCTGGGACTGGGACACCACCGAAGCACGCCTGGCGCTATCTCATCTGGCCAAAGTTCTGCCACGGGAGGGTCACCTTCATGAACTCTTCCAAAATGCCATCCCCGGCTGCTGGTGGGATCTTTGGAGAGAACAGGTTCTGCACCCGAAGAGCGCCCTCGCAGTTCCCATGCTCATGGCTCCAGGCGGCTCGGACGCCATGTCCCAGTCCACCAGTCCGGGAAGCGCCGGAAACCGCCGAGGATCTTTCAAAGGCGGGCTGGCCGCGGGCATTGCCGCCTCAGTCATCCTGGGCGGAGTCGGCCTCATTGTTCTGGCAGATGCCGAGGAAGACCGTCGGCCGCGCGCCTCATCCACGGTCTCCCGCAACAACGCCGCCAAGCCCTCCCCTCAAGCCCCTGAATCCCGCAAGACAGAATCCAGCAGCGACACCGCCGCCGCCCCTCCCATCCGGGACTCCCTGCGCTACTTGAAAGCCGTTCTGGCCGGAGGCAGCTCCTCCCGGTCGGCCGGACAGACCGCGGCCAGCGGTTCTTCAGCCAAAAAGTCTTCAGCAAACCTGCCCGCGCCGCCCACCATGTCCAAAAAGGAACTGAGGGAGCGAGAGCGCGTCATCTTCGAGCATGACCACCCGGAAATTCAAAAGCTCTTCAGCCTGCTGAAAGACGGCTCCCTGCGACAGCATGAGTCGCTGCTTCAGGGGGAGTCAGGAGCCGCCCCGGCCGGCAGCGAGGAACACCTGCAACTTCTCCATTGGCTGCTCCTCGACCCTCCGGAACAGGCCGACACCCGCCTCACGGCCACCAAGCTGGCCATGCGCGACCTGCCGCTCGAGGAAACCGTGGAACTCTTCGACCTCTGCTTTTATCCAGGTTCGCCCAATGAACTCGAGATCCGCCAATGCGCGGGACTCCTGCAGGATGTCTCCGAGGAACTGACCTCCGAACAACGCGCAAAGCTCAAAGTCATCAGCGAGTCAAAATCCTAGTCTCACTCCCTCATCCTCACACCCCTGCATTGCCAATCTGGAGAGGTTTTTTCCTTTGCATGAGGATGTCCTCCCTCCTATAAACCTCGCCCTTCGCGCGTCGGTTTCACCAGCCTCCTGACCACCTTCCAAACTTCCACACCACAACCTCATGGGCCAGATCTACAACAACATCGTCGAAACCGTCGGTCGCACACCGCTGGTCAAGCTCAACAAGGTGACCGCCGGCCTGAACGCCACCATCGCCCTGAAGTGTGAGTTTTTCAATCCGCTCGGCAGCGTCAAGGATCGTATCGGCATGGCCATGATTGAAGACGCCGAGGCTCGTGGAATCCTCAAGAAGGACACGATCATCGTCGAGCCCACCAGCGGCAACACCGGCATTGCCCTTGCCTTCGTCGCCGCGGCCAAAGGTTACAAGCTCATCCTCACCATGCCTGAGACCATGAGTCTCGAACGCCGGACCCTTCTGGCTCTGCTTGGCGCGGATCTCGTCCTCACCCCAGGAGCCCAGGGCATGAAGGGCGCCATCGCCAAGGCCGAGGAAATCCTCAAGGAAACCCCCAACGCCTGGATGCCCCAGCAGTTTGAAAACGCGGCCAACCCCGCCGTCCACATGAAGACCACCGCCGAGGAAATCTGGGCGGACACGGACGGCAAGGTCGACTTCCTCGTCGCCGCCGTCGGCACCGGCGGCACCATCACCGGCTGCTGTGAAGTGCTGAAGCCCCGCAAGCCTTCCTTCCAGGCCATCGCCGTCGAACCCGAAGCCTCCCCGGTCATCAACCAGACCCTTGCCGGCGAACCCGTCCAGCCAGGCCCGCACAAAATTCAGGGCACCGGCGCCGGCTTCGTCCCGAAAAACCTCCACCTCAAGGATGCCTCCGGCAATCCGCAGATTGTCGAATGCGTCAAGGTCAGCAATGACGAGGCCTTCGCCATGGCCCGTCGCCTCGCCAAGGAAGAAGGCATCCTTGTCGGCATCAGCACCGGAGCCAATGTCTGCGCCGCCATCCGAGTCGCCCAGCGTCCGGAAAATGCCGGCAAGCTGATCGTCACCATCGCCTGCTCCACGGGTGAACGCTACCTCTCCACAGCCCTTGCCGATGAGGCACGCGCCAAGGTCGGAGCCTGATTTCACCGCCCCGCCCTTCCCCACATCCTCCCCCCGAAGCCCAAGCCAATGTCCCACGAAAGCACCTCCGCTCCCCTTCCTGTCTGGGAGCAGTTCCTCGACAGGAACTTCAAGAAGCTCGTCCTGCTCTTCATCGCCATCATCGCAGCCCTCGTCGTTCTCGGCCTGGGCCGTCACTTCAGCCGTCAGGCTGAGGTGAAGGCGGGCGAGGCCTTCGCCGCCGCCAAGACGGTCGAAGAACTGGATGGCGTGATCGCCGCCCACAAGGGCAGCCGTGCAGCGGGCAACGCCCTGATTCAAAAGGCCGAGCTTCTCTGGGAGCAGAACAAAAAGTCCACCTCTGTGGACGCCCTGCGCGAATTCATCAGCACCCACAAGGATCATCCACTGCTGCCCCAGGCCCTGCTCGGCCTCGGCTCCAAGCTGGAATCCCTCGGCCAGCGCGGTGAAGCCAAGCCTGTCTTCGAACGCCTCGTCAACGAGTACGGCAAGACCGATCTCGCCGCCCTGGCGGAAATTCACCTTGGCGACATCGCCTGGGCTGAAGGCAAGGAAGAGGATGCCAAAAAAATCTATGAAGGCCTTCCTACCAAGTTCGCCTCGAACGGCACGGACAACCCTTTCCTGAGCCAGGCTGAATCCCGCCTCGAATGGATCGCCGCCAAACTTCCCACCAAGGAAGTCGACGGTCCGCCCAAGCCCAAGGTCGAGCCCAAACCCGCTGCAGCCGCCCCAGGCGCCCCGGTCATCAAGTTGAACTCCGCCAACGGCAATGCCCTGGCCCCGACCGTCCAACCCGCTGGCGCTCCCGGCCCGGTGATCAACCTGACCCCGTCTTCCGCGACCTCCGCCCCTGTCAGCGTGCCCCCCGCAGCCGCCCCCATGCCTGCCGCCGCTCCGACTCCGGCACCTGCCCCCAAACCAACGACTCCAACTCCGGCACCTGCAGCAGCTCCGGCACCTGCAGCAGCTCCGGCACCTGCAGCAGCTTCGGCTCCGGCAGCTCCGGCCCCCGCGGCCGCGCCTGCTCCGGCACCGGAGGCTCCCTGAGGTTTAATAGCGGCATTCCCCAAGGAGGAACCTTGCCCAACAAAGTCGGGGCAATCCCATCATGCGGACCAAGAGTTTGCCGCTAACCCTCTGATGAGTCGGCAGCCTTCATGTTGGACTCATTCCGCCTGCGGTTTTCCGGGCATGACCCGGACGATGGTGGCGGTCCGGGTGTCCAGATAGGTGCGGGCCACGCGCTTGATGTCCTTGTCCGTGACGGCGGCGATTTTCTCCGGCAGGTGCAGGTAGAAGTCATGGCCGAGGCCGTTGATCTCGTTCCAGGCGTAGGCGTCCGCCATGGCGCCGTTGCCCTGCTGCATCCGCAGCCATTGGGAGCGCCAGGCGGTCTTGGCCCGGGTAATCTCCGCCTTCGTAAGACCGTTCTTCGCCAGATCGGCGATCAGCCGTAGCATCTCCGCCTGGGCCAGATCGACCTTCCGGGGATCTGTGCCGACGTAGAAGTAAAACGCTCCGGCTCCAAGCGCGGCAAACTGCTGCGCACCGACATAATAAGCCAGCCCAAGCTCCTCGCGAATCCGGTTGAACAGACGGCTGCCCATGTCGCTGCACGCTTCGTCAATCAGGGTCAGTGCATGCACATCCGCTTCATGCAGCCCGACGCTGCGGAAGCCGATCACCAGCACCGCCTGCTCCTTCTCCATCAGGATGTCCGGCTCGACAACGCCATGCGATCTGGCAGGCAGGGTTTCCACCTTACGCCGCTGGCCGCGCGGCAGTTTGGCAAAGGCGGTCTCCACCTGCTTGCGAACCCCTGCGGCCTTCACATCACCCACCACGCTGATCACGCCATTGCCACCCGTGATGGATTCACGCAGCATGCTGCGGCAGTCAGCCACGGAGAGAGCCTTGACCGTCGCCTCACTGCCCAGGGCCGTGCGGGCAAAGCTCTGCCCGTCAAAGATCAGCGCCCTGGCCCGGCGCAGCGCCACAGTGAGCGGTTCCTCCTTCTCCTCCTGGATCTGGGCGAGCTGGCGTTTCTTCACGTTCTCCAGATCTCGTTCCGGCAGGGTGGCGTTCAGGAGCAGGTCGCTCATCAAGGCCAGTCCGGCCTGTTCATCGCCGCGCATGACATCCGCTCCGACCAGGTAACGATGGGCGTCGGCGTGGCAGAGCAGGCCACCACCACGGTTCTCAAGTTCAGCGGCAATCTCCGCCGCACGGCGGTTCTTGGTTCCCTTCAGCAGCAGGGCTGCGGAAACCTGGGTGACCCCCGCCTTCGAATCGCTCTCCGCCGGAACGCCGGCCAGGAAGCAGCTGCGGATCGACACCAGCGGCAGTCGTGGATTCTCCTGCACAAGCAGGGTAAGGCCGTTCTTCAGGCTGAATTTGTGCACGGCATCGGCGCGGCTGCCGTCTCGCACGTCCGATCGTTTTACGGGCTGATGCGAGCCGACGCTGACCTCCGAGCATGTGGCATCCTGCAAATATTGACGAGCGGCGTCACGGATGTCCGCAGGCTTCAACAGGCTCAACCTGCCCAGGTACTGCTGCGGGTATTCCAGGCTTCCCGTCATCAGCCAGCCATGCCCGAGCATCGCCGCCTGTCCCTTGGTCGTGGCGAGGCTGCGAAGCTGATAGCCCAGCGTGGCGCGCAGCGCCTTGGCAAGCTCCTCTTTGCCCGGCCCCTTGGACTGCATCTCCCGGATCACGGAATGCATCGCCTCATGACAGGCCTTCACGTTCGCGGGATCACACTCGACACCGGTGTTGAAGACGCCGCATTCCAGAGAGCCCCAGGCGGCGGCCCAGACGCTGTGCGCAATGCCGCGCCGCTCGCGCAATTCCTGAAACAGTCGTGAACTGCGCCCGCTGCCGAGCAGGAAGGCCAGCACGTCCAGCGCCGGCTTGTCCGCATGACCATCGCCCGGAATCTGCCAGCCAAGCGCCAGGTGGCTCAGCTCCGTGGCAAAGTCCTTGTGGGCGATGCGCCGACCCAGCTGACGGGCCTCCTGCGGCAGATGCACCGGCTCATAAGGCCGTCTTTCCCAGTCCCCAAACAGGCGCTCCACCGCCGCCAGGGTCGCCTCGGCATCCACGGCTCCGGCGATGACCACGAAACAGTTGTTAGGCACATACTGCCGCTTCACAAAGCCGACCACGTCCTCGCGGCTGACCTGGTCAAACACGGCGCGGTGGCCGATGATCGGATGTCGCAGCGGATGCGTCCGGAAGCAGGTGGCCTGCATCAGATGATGGAGCTGGTCCCCGGGCTCATCATTGCCCATCGCCATCTCCCTGCGGATGACCTCCTGCTCCTTGGCAAGCTCCGCAGCATCAAACCGGGAATGCCTCACCATGTCCGCCAGGATGTCCAGGTAGCCTTCCGTGTGCTCGGCCAGGCCGTCGATCCAGTAGACCGTGCGATTGAAGGTCGTGTAGGCGTTCACATAACCGCCGAGCTGCTGGATGCCGGTGGAGATCTCCTGGGCCGTCCGCCGCACCGTGCCCTTGAAGAGCATGTGCTCCACACAATGAGCCAGGCCCGCCCCCGTCCAGGCCTCTTCGTGAATGCTGCCCGCCTTCACCCAGACCTGCACGCTGACCAGCGGATGCTGAGGGTCCTCACGAACAATCACTTCAAGCCCGTTGGCCAGCGTGTGCAGCCGCGCCGACATGGCAGGCACGACAAGATGGGAGGAGACGGAGGCAGTCCGTGAAGCGGCCCGGCGGGTTTTGGAGGAGGCTGGCATGAAAAGGTGACGAGGCATGGCACGGGTGACGGAAGTCGGCAAGCTGCGAGACCGGGCGTGCCACGCTTCGTCACCAAGCTTCTTGACCAGCCCCTGCTGCACCGCTTTGTCTGCAAGCAGTGCGCATTTCTGAAATTTTCTTTTCCATCCAGGGCGAGGGCCTTCTGACCGGGGTTCCCTCGGTCTTTGTCCGCACTTCAGGATGCAACTTGCGCTGTGACTGGTGCGACACGCCCTACGCCTCCTGGCAGCCGGAAGGACCTGAGATGTCGCCCGAGGAAATCCTGGCCGAGGTGATGAAGCACCCGGCACGCCATGTCGTGATCACCGGTGGCGAACCCATGATCGCCAAGGGCGTCCGTGAATTCATCGCCACCCTGCGCGGGCTTGGCAAGCATGTCACGGTCGAGACCGCCGGCACGATCGCACCGGAAGGCTGCGTGGTGGATCTGGCTTCCCTGAGCCCCAAGCTCGCTGGATCGACACCGTCCGAGGCCAAGGCCGGAAGCGCCTGGGTGAAGCGTCATGAGGAAACCCGCTTTCAACCCGAGGTGCTCCGGGCCTGGATCGAAACCGCCCTCGACTACCAGCTCAAATACGTCATCGCCAACGAAGCCGACTTGGAGGAGGCCCGGGCCCAGATGTCCGCTCTTGGAGTGCCAGTACCGGCCGACAAGGTTCTGCTCATGCCCGAGGGCACCAGCCTGGAGGCCATGCGCCGCCACTACCCTCTGCTGATTGACGCCTGCAAACGCCATGGCCATCGGCTGAGTCCGCGCCTGCACATCGAACTGTTCGGCAACAAGCGCGGAACCTGAGCTGGATCTGCTCCAAGTTCACAACTTCAACACCTGCCTGCAATGCCCGTGCCCTGGCGAACGTAGGCGACTTGCCTCAACCTCCATGCAAACCCCACACCGCCCACGTCATTCCCGCCGTTCCTTTCTCAAGCAGAGCTCGCTCCTGGGGGCAGGCAGCCTGCTGGCGCTCCGGCAGGAAGTGGCGGCGGCCGGGCCTCGGAAGCTGCTGGCCTACATCGGCACCTACACCTCCCCGTTGAAAAACATGCGCCCCACCCAGGTCGACCTGCCACCGGGCAACGGCCGCGGCATTCACCTTTTCGAGGTCAACCGTGACACCGGTGCCATGACCGCCGTCGGTGTTCATGAAATGGGCACCAGCCCAAGCTGCCTGGCTTTCAGCGCCGACAAGTCACGCCTCTACTCCGGCAACGAGACCGAACGTGTCGGACCGGAGGAGTCCGGCACCGTCAGCGCCTTCGCCGTGGATGCCGACACCGGTCAGCTGAAGCTTTTAAATTCCGTCGCCTCCGGGGGCAAGGGCCCCGCCCACCTGACCGTGCATCCCAACGGCAAGTTCGTGCTCGTCGCCAACTACTTCGGCGGTTCCGTCGCCGTGCTGCCCATTCGCCCCGATGGCAGCCTGGGTGAGGCCACGGACGTGAAAAAGGACGCAGGAACCCTAGGCCCCACCAAGGCCACGAACGCCGCCCCAGGCAGTTTTGCCTTCAGCGGTCATGACCAGACCCATGCCCACATGATCGAAGCCGACCCCTCCGGACGCTTCGTCCTGCACGTGGATCTCGGACTGGATCAAATCCTCGTCTGGCGTTTTGACGCCGAAAAAGGCACCCTCACAGCTGCCGAGACAGCCTTTGTCAGCCTGCCTCCTGGCGACGGCCCGCGCCACTTCGCCTTCCACCCGAATGGCCGCTGGTTCTACTCCATCCAGGAGGAAGGCTCGACCGTGGCCTTGTTTGACTTCGATCCACAGACCGGCAGCCTCACGCATCGTCAGACCCTGTCGAGCCTGCCACCGGGCTATGCGGGCAGCAATTTCTGCTCGGAGATCCTCGTCTCCCCCGACGGCAGGTTTGTCTATGCCGGCAACCGCCTGCATGACAGCATCGGCATCTTCGCCATCGGCAAGGACGGCAGCCTGACCTATGTGACCGAGGAATGGACGCGTGGCGACTACCCGCGCAGCTTCACCTTCGACCCCGCCGGTAAATTTTTATTCTGCTGCAATCAGAGAGCGGACCATGTGGCCGTCTTCCACGCGGGCAGAAAGGATGGCAGGCTTGAATTCACCGGCCATTACGCCCCGGTGGGCAACCCGTCCCAGATCGTGTTTCGCGAGATCGGATGATCATCCCGGGATGCGCTCCGGCCAAAAGTTTCACGTTCAAAGCGTTGAATGATTGACGGCGGTGGCGGGTTCCGATGATACTCCCCAGGCTCCCCAACCCCCCGCGTACAAGTGCTTTTCAGCCAGAAGTTTGATGTCCCACCAGGCGGACAGCCCTCCAGACTCCAAGCCATCCTGCGTCCAGTGATCGCCCTCTGGCATTGGCTGGTGCCGCCCACTCAGGCCCACCGGGACCGGCAGAGCAAAACGGCGCGCATCACCGCCATCAGCGTGCTGATTCTCAGCTGCCTGGGCCTGATCCTGCTCGGGTTTACCTATGCCCGTCCTCTCTACGACGTCTACCAGAACTGGCAGGCGGAACGCCTCTATCGGGAGGCCCTGGCGGAAACGAATGATCAGAACTACCAGCAGGCCTGGTGGAAGGTTCAGCGCGCCGTCCAGATCGCCCCCAACAATGTCAATGCCATCCGGCTCGCCGCCGAATACCTGACAGGATTGAAACGCCCCGAGGCGCTGCATTTCCTGGATCAGCTCGACAAGCAGGGAGCCACCACCGAGCAGGATCGCATGGTGCGCGTCCGGGCCCTGATGAACCTCAACAGACCCAAAGACGCATCGATCCTGCTCGAGGAGATGCTCAGCAAACAGGGGGCTGATGAAAAGCTGATGTACCTCGCGGAGAGCGTCTGGAGCAAAAGCCAGCGCAACGAGATCCTCATCAAGACCATGAAGGCCTATGCCGAAAAGCATCCCGAAAACCTGGAGCATTCCCTTCGTCTGGCCGGGGTTCAAATCTCCTCCGAACGCGCCGTGGATGTCTCCGAAGGCCTGCGCCGTGCCTGGCAGATTGCCGACAAGGACGATGACCTCGGTCTCGCGGCATGTATGCTCATCGACAATGTCTCGGATCTTGCCCCGGATGAGGCCCGGCGCCTGATCACGAGATTCCGCTCCCATCCCAAGGCGACCGGCCTGCACCTGGTCAGGGCCCTGCGCCGCCAGATCATGCTGGAGCCCCTGCGTCGGGAACAGCTGATTGCCGAGGCCATGGAGACCGCACGTCAGAAGAAGCGTGAGGACAAGGCAGCCCTGATTCGCTGGTTGCTGGAACCTCCGCAAAATGAATATCACAAGGTTCTCGCCCTGGTCAGTGAAGAAGAGGCCCTGACCTACCAGCCCCTGCTTGAGAACTATCTCAACGCGCTCACGATGCTGCGCCGTTTCGACGATGTCGAACGCCTCCTGGATGATGAACGGACCTCAAAAATCCTCAGTCAGACCGTGCTCACCTTCTTTCGTGCGCACCTGGCCTACATCACCACCAAGTCCACGGAGGAAACCCGTGCGGCGCTGATCACCGCCAAAAATGCCTCCGACCGCGAGCATCGCGCCGACCTGCTCGTGCAAATCGCCAAATATGCCGAGGAACGCGGCCATGCGGACATCGCCGAGGAGGCTTTCCGCAGCGTGTCACGCATCGGCGACCATGAACGGGCAGGCTTCGACGGCCTGATTCGAAGCACGCGCGCGAACGGCAACAGCGAAGGACTGCTGACGGCAAGCGGCGAAGCCATCAGGCGCTGGCCGGACGACAACAAATACATCGAGGAATACCTGTATGCCTGCCTGCTCACCGGTCATGACATCGAGCTCTCCCTGGTCAGGGCGCAGAAGCTGCATGAAGCCCAGCCGCAGGATCAGCAGCGCCGGCTGTTCATGGCCATGTCGGCCTGGCGCATCAAGGACATGAACGGCGCGATCAAGCTGCTGGGCCAGATCAATCCCGAGGATCCGGGCTTAACACCGGGCCAGAGGGCGGTGATTGCCGCCATTGCGCGTGAAATTCCCGCCAGCAATGCCGCGGATGCGGCGCGCAGCGTCCTCCGCAATATCGACCCCAAGGCACGCATGATGCCCGAGGAGAAGATGTGCTTCATCCGGGCGGCTCAGTAGTTGAAAAGCTCTGCCGCCTTCCATTCCCGCTCCTGACTGGGATCACGCTCCTTGATCGCCTTGGTCAATGCCTCGGCAATACGGCGCTTCATGTGGGCGGTGAGCCTGCGCCCCTTGCGGGCGCGCTGCACCGCCTTGTGCGTCAAAAGACCGGCGCACACGGACACCAGGTCATGGTTTGCCAGCCGGGATTCCTGCATGACGGCATCCAGCGGTTGCGTCCCCAGATTGCGTTCAATCTCCATGAATTCAAAAGGTTAGGGCGCTCACCCTGCAGTCAGCGCCCTGAAGTTTCGGTCACGGTTCAGGCGACGGAGCAGGCACGGATGGCCGTCACCTTCACCTTGCGCGTGCCATGGTCCGTCGGGATTTCCGCCTCATCACCCACAGCCTTGCCAAGAAGGCTTTTCGCGAGTTCCGAAAGATAGGAAACGACATGCTTCTCGATGTCGCTGTCCCAGGCGCCCAAAATAGTGAGGGTCTCCGTCTGTCCCGTGGCAGCGTCCGTGTAGTCAACAACGGTGCCCATGCCGACGACATCGGTGCTGACATTCGCGAAGTCGGTGCCGCGTGAACGGTTGATGTCGCGCTCCAGTTCGTCACGCATGCGGTTGAGGACCGCCTGCTGGTCACGAGCCGCCTTGTAGCCGCCGTTTTCACGAAGGTCGCCCTCCTCCTTGGCAATCTGGATCTCCTGATGGTTGTGCGGGATCTTGACGGAGACCAGCTCGTGCAGCTCCGCCTTTTTCTTCTCCAGGCTGTCCCAGGAGACGATGAGGGTGTTGTCCTCACGCGGACCGCTCTGGTCCTCCATGATCTTCTCCAGTTCAGGACGTGCCTTGATGACTCGGGCCATCAGCGAGCGACGGGTCAGTTCGTCCAAAACCGTGCTGCCCAGCAGACGCTTGATGAAAAGCTGCACCATCTCCTCGTCCTTGTCCTGGGCCCATTCGCCGATCAGCGCCTTCTCGGAAGAAAGCACGTCCACCAGGCGGCCGGTGCGCTTCGGCCCGCCGCTGACATGGTCGTCCTCGATGGTGTCGAGTACGGCATGCGCCAGATCGATGCTGAACACGGACTTGGCCAGACCGTCACGCTCCTTGCAGGTCCAGATGAGCAGGTCCTGGGTGAGCGTGCGGTTGCGGACGGACTTTTTCAGATATTCGGCAAGCGCCTCGATCTCGCCGTTGGCATCCAGAACGGTGGCGATTTCAGCCACGGCACGGCCGCCGGTGCGGGCGATGTGATTGAGCAACTCCGTCACCCATCCACGGTCCGGGAAGGCTGCCGGAAAGGCGCGGTAAAGACGGCTGTAAAGGGCGGCGGGCAGACCGGCGACGCTTTCCGCAATGAGGCTGCGGGCCTCAGCCACGAGATCGGAAGCCTTGAAGGAGCCCATTGGCGCCTCGCCTTTGATGATCTCAATCAGCTCATCACGGGTGAGCAGCAGCTGCAGGCTTTCCTTGAGGTGAAGCTTCCAGGCCTTGCGCACCGTGTCCGAGATGTCCTGGAACACCGGCACGAGTTCCTGCATGGCATTTTCAAACAGGTCAATGTCCTTCTGAATCAGGGCCAGCACGCCGAGCTTGCCCTTGAGATCGCGCTTGGACAGGAAGTCACGTACCATGACAGCCCCCGGTTTTTCACCGGAATCACGAAGCACCAGCGGATCCTGACGCTTGGAAGGCACCACGATGTGGCGGGCGCCTTTGAGGGTGCGCTTCGCCGCCTCCCACCACTTCTTGTAGTCCGCCTCGGACACCACGCGGGGCTTCAGCAACCCCTCAAGCTGGTCGAGCGACATCTTGCCGCCGCTGGATTTGAGGGCCAGTTCCACCAGGGCCGTCGGGTCATCCTTGGCCATGGCCTTCAGGCTGTCGAGGTCCGAAAGACGGCGTGCCAGCAGATGTTCGGCGGGCAGGATCTCCAGGCTCGTGATCGCAAAGCTGATCTTCAGCGCGTGCCCGGGCTTGCCTTCAAAGTCGATGAGCACACGGTCGCCAATCAGGTCCCATTCCGCAATGCGGCCGACGCCCCAGCTCTTATGCAGGACAAAGGTCCCTGGTTCGAGCTTGGAAAGCTTTTCTGCGTCTGCTGCGGACAGTTTTCCTGCCGCGACCAAATTTTGCACCTCGGAATTCATGGGGTGGAGACGCTAGCAGGCTGTGGAGGGCTGGCAAAAGGAAACTTCCCTTCCTGAAAATGAGCGCCTGGGCCGGGGGGGAGAAGGCAGCCGTTCCAAGGCTTGGCAAGGCGCGCTTCCTGCTGCACTTTTGGGCATGCATTTCCACCGGCGACTCCTCAGCCTGCTTGGTGCCTGGCTGCTGGCGGCCTGCCATTCCATCGGGCCCCTGGGAAAAGGGGCGGCCTACGGAGACAAACCAGGCCCCCGGGATTTTCGAACGGTGGTGATCGACGCCGGCCATGGTGGCAAAGACTCCGGCGCCCGCGCCCGTGGTCTCACGGAAAAAAACCTCACCCTCGACATCGCCAAACGGCTGGCCGCGCTGCTGGAATCTGATTTTCGGGTGATCCTGACCCGTTCCCACGACCATTTTGTCGAACTCGACCAGCGGGCGCAGACGGCCAGTCGCCAATCCAACGCCGTCCTCGTGAGCATCCATCTCAACTACGGTCGACGTTGGCGGGCCGGTCCCGAAACCTACTGGTGGCGGGTGGACAGCTTCTCCCTGGCACGCCGGATCCAGCGGCATCTCACCGGGGTCTGTCCACATGAATCCGGCAACGCGGGCCTGGTGCGCCGCCGCCTTCGACTGACCCGCAACCCGACCCTTCCCTGTGTTCTGGTGGAATGCGGCTACCTCACGAGCCTGAAGGACGCCCGCATGCTCGCAACAGCCGACTATCGTCAGCGGATCGCCAAAGCCCTGGCCAGTGCGCTCCGCGAACAGCGACTGGCGGGTGACGCCGGCATGGGACCGCTGCCAGCGCCGATCTATGCCCCTCCCAGCAGGGCGACCGACGCCCGTGGTTAGGCCGGCACGTCCTTTTCCAGCACCAGCACCCGGAACGAACGCCCCATGATCGAAGGATGGGTGAGCGACTGAAATTGTCTGAGCAGCGCCTTTGTCGAGGCATCCTGCGGTCGCCCATCCAGGCTCGCGAGCCAGGGCATGGCCAGCCTGCCCAGCCAGCGCCCCTGGTGTTCATAGGCCTGCAACGTCAGCCCTTCCGCTGCAGCAACCTCCAGCAACCGGCTGAAATTCACGTGGGAGGTGAGGTCGCACTCCCCCAGGTCCTCCAGCACCCGGTCGTCCATCTGATGATGGTGATAGCGCCTCAGGGTTCCCCCGGCCCGTTCAGGCACCCAGAACTCCTCCTGATCCAGACCGTAGTCAGCAATCACGATCTGGCCGTGGAACCGGGCGTCCGCGAGCTGACTCAGCCATTCCTCCGCCGCCAGATTGATTTCCACGGTGTGTCCGGGCTGAAGATTCACAGGCAGACGTGAGATGGACACCGCCAGGGACGCCGATGGCGGTCCAGGTGCAAGCAGCAGCCGCCCCGAGGCCTCCGCCGTCACAAACAGCTCCTGCCATTCAGCCCCGTCCCAGCGGACAAGATGCACCGGCATGGCGTCCGGGAGCTCGTTGCAGACAAACAAGGCCGGGCCGGTGGGCAGGTCAGCCAGCGACTCCACCCAGGACACCCGGTCTCCAAAAGGCTCCAGACGCTGACGCTGAACCTCCTGGTACCGTGGATTGGGCTCCACGATCAGGTAATTCAGATCCGAATCTTTCAGGATGTCCTCCGCCAGCTGCCCGTCATGTGCCGCCTGTTCGATGACCTTAAAATCCTCCCCGACCCCCATCTCCGAGCGTTTTTTTAACGCCAGACTTGCCAGCAGGCGCCCATAGAGCGGACCGACGCTGACCGCTGTATAAAAGTCCCCCTCCCTGCCGATCCGCCGCGGCCCGGGGCCGTAGTAGCCATGCTCAGGGTCATAGAGAGCCAGCTCCATGACCGAGGCAAAGCTCAGACGTGGAACAAGGCTCAGTCGCTGGAGCAGGATCTGGTGAATGACAGTCACAAGGCTGAAGAAGTCAGTGGCGATGCCGGGCAGAACCGCTAGACTTACCCTCCTTTTTCAGCCAGGCCACCATTCTTCCTGTTCATGTTCGGCATCGACGACGGTACCAGCTCATCTTCATCTCACTGGCGCGGCCCCTCCAGGCGCAGGCCTCCTTTTTATCGCCGCGCCTGGTTCAGCGCGCTGGCGGCTCTTCTGCTCCTGATGATTCTGGCCGTCCTCGGTGGCTATGCCATCATCGTGACCCCGCTCTGGGAAAAGGCCCAGGTCTATGACCTCAACGAGGTCAAGAAGCTGGAGGCGGCCAGCATCATCTATGACCGCAATGGCGATGAGCTCTCCCGCATCTTCGTGCTCAACCGCACCCCGGTTTCCATCAAGGACATCCCCCAGCATTTCATCGACGCACTGACCGCCCAGGAAGACAGCCGCTTCTTCCAGCACAACGGCGTCGACTACATCGGCCTGATCCGGGCTGTCTACCTCAACATCAAGGCGGGCGAGGTGACCCAGGGCGCAAGCACCATCACCCAGCAGCTCGCCCGCCAGACCTACGGCCTCATGGAGCGCAGCTACAAGCGCAAGCTCATGGAGGCCTTTGTCGCCCAGCGCATTGAAAAGCAGTATTCCAAATCGGAGATTCTGGAGCTCTACCTCAACCGAATCTTCTTCGGCAAAAACTTCTTCGGCATCCAGGCGGCCGCCCTCGGTTACTTCGGCAAGGATGCCAAGGACCTCACCCTGGAAGAGGCCGCCACCATCGCCGGCCTGATCAAGAGCCCCAACAACATCGAACCCATCAAGCATCCCGAACGCGCCAAAAAGGAGCGCGACTACGTCCTCGATCGCATGGTCGCTGAAAAGCACCTCAAGCGCGAACAGGCCGCGATGGCGCAGATGAAGCCCGTCGTCACCGCCCCCCAGAGCACCGATGCGCGACTCAGCTACGCCTTTGAAGCCGTCCGGGAGGAGGTCGCCGCCCTGCTCGGTGAAGAACGCGCCTCCGTCGGCGGATTCAAGATCTATACCAGCATCGATCAGGAACTGCAAAAAAAGGCGGAGCAATCCGTGAAGAGCCGCCTGGCCGAGATCGAAAAGCGCCCGGGCTACGAACACCAGACCTACGAGCAGTTCCGCTCCATCTACAAGGACTGGCGCAGCCAGGCCCTCGCCAGCAAGGGCAATGTCACCCCTTCTCCAAGACCAAAGCCGGAATATCTTCAGGGCGCCGCCCTGGTGATCGACAACAAGGACGGCTCCGTCCTCGCCATGGTGGGCGGCCGTGATTTTGTGGACAGCCAGTACAACCGGGCCACGGACAGCATGCGGCCCGTCGGCACGGCCTTCATTCCCTTCATCTACGCCTACGCCTTCACCCGCCCCAACTTCTTCCCCATGAGCCAGCTCGCCGACGAACCCCTCGGCAATGATCGTGTGATGATCGGCGGCTTCACGGGCATCCTCGGCGAATACGGCATGGAGGTTTCCAACCCCAAATGGTCCCGCCAGCAGATCAGTGCCCGGGAGGCCCTCGTCAACTCCCACAACTCCGCCACGGTCCGACTCGGCGAGCAGGTCGTCCTCGACCGCGGCCTGCTGCGCCCGGAATTCAAGAACTTCGTCAAAAGCGCCGGCATCGCCTCCCCGCTGCGCGACGCCCCAGCCTCCTGCCTGGGTGTCAGCGAGGCCAAGCTGGATGAATTGTGCCTGGCCTATTCCTGCTTCGCCAACGGCGGCACCCGCCCCACCCGGCTGCACCTCATCCAGCGCATCACCGACGCCGATGACAAGACCGTCTTCCAACTGGACGAGGCCAGCCTTCAACCCGTGCGCGCCATGGATGAAATCGCCGCCTGGCAGACCCACACCAGCCTGGATGAAGCCCTTCATCGCGGCACGGGCGCCGTCTCCAAGGAATACGGCCTGGGCGAATTCCCCGCCGCCGGCAAAACCGGCACCCACCACGAGTTCAAGGACCTGTGGTTCATGGGTTACACGTCCGCCGTGACCTGCGGCGTCTGGGTCGGCTTTGACAAACAGAAGACCGTCTTCCCCGAAGCCTTCTCCAACAAGCTCGCCCTGCCCGTCTGGACGGACATCATCAACGCCTCCACCAAGGGCCACACCGCGCAGGATTTCACTCCGCCCGAGTCTGCCGAGAAAGTGGAGATCTGCCGGGCCAGCGGCCTGCGCGCGACCGACTTTTGCTACGAAAAAATCAAGTCGCCCGACGGCACCTCCAAATCCGTCCGCAACACCTACTTCGAATACCTGCGTCCAGGCACCACCTTCAACGCCAGCTGCAGCCTCCACACAGGGGAGGGTCTTTCCGCCGACATTGTCGCCTTTCACCAAGGCATGGGCCATGTCGGGGAAACCATCCTGCCGGCCGACCTGCATCGTTTTGCCCACATCGAACCTGTCCACATTCACGACCCGATCATCCTGGGCTCTGATCCCTACAACTCAGAACGACCGATCCTGCGAGCCCGCCCCGTCAATGACGATGGCTCCCCAATCCGCCGGGCGGTGCCTGTCGGCCCGGATGAAGGTGGCGACCCGTCTCCGGCTGAAAAGCCCGTGATCAAGCTCCAGCCACCTCCCCGGCTGAAGATCGAGCTCTAAGCCTCGACCACCTCAATGCTGAACGATCTTCTGCTCAGGGATTTCCGCTGCTTCAAGGAATGCCGCGTCGCCCTGCACGAGGAGACAACCCTCTTCATCGGCCGCAACGCCCAGGGCAAAACCTCGCTCATGGAGGCCGCCTGCGTCCTTCTCAGGCTTCAGTCTCCGCGCACCGGCAATCGCTCTGAACTCATCCGCCTGGGCGCGGGCAGCTTCCTGGTCGAAGGCACCCAGGACGGTCATCGGATGCGCTGCGCCCAGTCCAGCAGCACCCGCCGTCTCGCCCTCAACGGCACCGTTTGCGGACGTTCGGCCGACTACCTGGCCAGCAGCGGCCTGGTGGTTTGGATGGATCACCGCGACATGAACCTTCTTCGTGGCGCCGGCGAGCATCGCCGACGCCATCTCGACTTCGCCGCGAGCCAGATTTTCCCCGACTACCTCAAGGCCCTGCGCGGGTATGAACGCGCCCTGCGCGGCCGCAATCACGTGTTGAAGCGCGATGCCGTCATCGCCTGGCGCCAGGCAGACGCCTTCGCCCGTGTCATGAACGACTTTGCCCAGGTGCTCCGGAGGCGAAGGCAGGAGCTGGTCACCGCGATGAAGCCCCACGTCAGCGCCTTGCATCACGAGCTCAGCACCGGCGCTGAGCAGGCGGATCTGAGCCACCAGTCTGGTTTTGAAGCCAGCGACCTGCTCGAAGAACTGAACGCGCGGCGTGATGACGAAAGCCGCACCCGCCAGACCATCGCAGGCCCGCATCGTGACGATCTGCAGATCACCCTCAATGGCCTGGACGCCTCCACCTACGCCTCCGAAGGCCAGCAGCGCAGCGTGGCGCTGGCCATGAAAGCCGCCCAGGCCAGAGTGCTTGAGGAGGCTTCAGGCCGCGCCCCGCTGCTGCTGATGGACGACATCTTTGGCGAACTCGACGCCGAGCGCCGTCGCGCCCTGCTGCGACTGCTCCCCCAGGGCACCCAGAAAATCATCACCACCACCACGCTCGACTGGGCCTCCGGCGAGCTTCCCGGAGGCATGGTCTATCAGGTGGAGGCGGCAGGCGTGCAGGCTGACCAGGCGGGCTGACCAGGCCCCGCACCATGTCCGGCTTCAAAGCCGGATTTTGAACTCATCCTTCTCGGTGACGCTTTCCACAAAGGCCGCCAGCAGATCGATCACATGCTCGACATCCCGCAGGTCCGCCATCTCCACGACGCTGTGCATGTAGCGCAGAGGCAGGGAGACCAGCGCGCTCGGAATGCCGTGCTGCTGCGTGAAGATCACATCCGTGTCCGTGCCGGTGAACCGCGATGAGGATTCGTGCTGGAGCGGGATCTTCCGTTTTTCAGCCACCTCGATCAGGCGTCGCACAACTTCCAGATGATTCGCGCTGCCGTGGGTCAGGCTGGGGCCGCCGCCGAGCTTCACCTCGCCATGCTTCTTCACATCCACGCCCGGCGTGTCCGTGGCATGGGTGACGTCCAGGACGATGGCCACGTCCGGCATCAGCCTGTGCGCCGCCATCTTGGCACCGTTGCCGCCGATCTCCTCCTGCACGGCGTTGACCGCGATGACCGTCGATGACGGGCGCTTCTTAGCCCTGGACAGGCGCGCCAGCACCTCGGCGATGATGAACCCGCCGATGCGGTTGTCGATGGCGCGGCCGAACAAACGATGCTCCCCCAGCTCCTCGACCGTGTCCGAGTAAACCGCCGGATGACCGACACGGATGCCGGCCCTGGCGACCTCCTCAGCGCTGCCCGCACCGATGTCGATCCACAGTTCGTGAACCTTCGGCGCCTTTTCATCATCACGGTTTTCACGGATGTGGATGGCGATGTTGCCGATGACCCCGCGCACCGTCCCCTTGTCTCCCAGGATGTCCACCCGCCGCCCGCGAGCCGTGGCGACATCACTCCCGCCGACGCGGTCCACGCTGATGTAGCCCTCCTTCGAGATGAACTTCACCATGTAGCCGATCTCATCCGCATGCGCTTCAAGCATGACGCGCCGAGGCTTCCTGCCCGATCCCTCCAGCGTCGCCCAGGCCGTGCCATAGGCGTCGCTCTCCACCTTGTCGGCAAACTTGCGGGCCTGGGCGGCCCATTTGCGCTGGCCGCGGAATTCAAAGCCCGTCGGGCTGGGCGTGGAAAGAAGGTCGAGAAGAAAATGCTTGGAGGAGGGAGACATGGGAGGTGCGGGAAGGAATCCGGCCACCAAAGATCAGGCCGCCGGGTTTTCAAGAGGGGGAGACGTTCAGTTCTGCGGATGCGCCAGCAGCCAGGCTTCCACGGCCGGGATGTCAAAAAGCCTGAACCGCTTGCCCAGCCGCCTTTCCAGGCTCGTCTGCGCCTGCTTCGCCACATCCAGCGAATCATCGTCCTTCAAGGCCTGCAGCAGGGCCGCGTTGACGTCCTTGTCCGGACTTTCACGCAGCAGGTAGGCGCAGCGCAGGCGCACCTCCCAGGGCTGTTGGGGATCCTTCATCAAGGCCATGAGCCGCGCGGGCTTGATCTCAGCCTCACTCTTGACGGAGCCGTCCTTGAACAACTCCAGCAGCGGAAGCTTGTAGGCCGGGTCAATGCTCGCGCTGATTTCATAAAAGGCCTGGACGCGGCGGAACTCCGCCTGCGCGGCATGATGAAGGTTCTGCTTTTCAGGATCAAACATCGTCTCCACCACGGCCTGCAGCGCATCGCGGCTTCCTGTGGCGATGGCCTTGTCGGCGTAATCGGTGAGCCGGTTTCTTTCCTTCAAGAGCAGCAGTTCGGCCCGCGCCTCTGTGGGTTGCTGGACAGCATCCGGATTTGGAATCGACGTGGACGGTGTGGCGGCTGGCCCGGGAGACAACGGGGCCGCCAGTTTCTGACGAATTGCCTCCGCCAGCCTGCCGCTCACCTCCTGGAAACGAGCCTGCGTATGTTCGCGTTCCAGCTTCAATTCCTGGGTGAGCGCCTCCACCTTTCCGCTCAGCTTTTTGAGGTCGTTCTGCTGTTCCGCCATCTGCGCCCTGGTTTCCATCAAACCGGCCTGAAGGGCCAGCTCAACAGTCTTGTCCGGCGGCGGCGGGGGCCCGGGGATCTGTGAATAGAGCCAGGCCATCGCCACCAGGCCCGCCAGCAAAACCACGCCCAGCACCTTGCCGTGAACCTGCTGAGCAAGGATCTCATTCATGCGCCGAACAAAGCCAGGCATGCTTCCTGCCTCTGCTTGATAATTGGGTTCGGGTTCTGCTTCGGCAAGCCGCACTCCCCCCTCGTCTGTGACCACCGCCTGCCGGGATTCAAAATTGCTCTCATGCGGAGGCGTGACCGCCAACGTTTCCTCAGCAACCTCCCCGGCATCCAGTTTCATCTCCTCCAAGAGCGCAGGTGATGCGTCACCGCCCAAGTCAGGCGACTGATCGGGTGACTGTGACCGGCTTTTGGAGGATTTGCGTTTTCTCATGGAGGTGGATGGCCGGGGACAGGAACGCAGGAGACCGGGAAAATCCACCAGAGGATGTCTTGTCGACTCCACCACGCGCCGCTAAGGTCAGCAGCACGATTCATGAGTTCTGCCGACGTCGCCCAGTCCAGCCCCACTGCCCCAGGGCCCTCCTTCCGCTGGGCGGCTGCCGCTGTCTCCGCCCTTTTGCTCCTCATCCTGCTCGCTGTCTTCCCCTACCAGCACTGGGACTTTGCGGAACGCAGCAGCATCCTGGGAGGCATCCTCCGCAAGGCCCGCCAGGACTCGGAATGGTGGTTCTGCCTGGTCACGCCCTTCATCGTCACCTGGCTGATCCACCGGATGAAACGCCAGCTTGTCTCGCTGCCAGCCCACGGCTCCTGGCTCGGCGCCCCGCTGCTGGTGGCTGGCATGTGGTTCTACTGGTTTGGCTACAAGGTGGACACTGCCTATCCGGGATACCTCTCAGGACAGCTTCTGACGCTTGGCCTGATTCTGCAGCTGGGCGGCCGCGAATGGCTTCGGCGGCTGTTTTTCCCCTGGGCTTTCCTGGTCTTCACCTGGCCCATGCTGCCGCTGGAATCCCTGCTGGCCCTGCCCCTGCGCATGCTCACCGCCCGGCTCTCCGCCATCGTCCTCAACATCATCGGTGTGGCGGTCACCCGTGAAGGCACCGGCCTGCACTCGGCAGCCGATGAACTCCGCGGCCTGTCCCAGGGCGAACTCTTCCAGCTCGATGTCGAAGAGCCCTGCAGCGGCATTCGCTCGCTCTTTTCCCTGCTCATGCTCAGTGCCCTTTATGGCTGGCTCTCGCTGAAAACCTGGCGCGCCAGGGGCATCCTCGTCGCCAGCGCCATCCCCCTGGCCATGCTCGGCAACATGGTGCGCATGATCATTCTCGCCATCGGCTGCGTGTGGTTCGGCTCCGACTTCGCCATCGGCCGCAACATCGGCGGCCACCAGGAGATGAGCTTTTACCACAGCCTGGCCGGATTCATGGTCTTCGGTGTCGCCCTCTCCGGCATGTTTGGTCTGTGCACCTGGATGGAGAAAACCCTGGACCGCCGCCCGCCAGCACCCGCACAGCCTTCCATCCCCACATCCACCCCACTCTCCACCGCCCAGGCCTGGAGCCAGCTCGGCGCAGCGATCCTCATCCTTGGCGGCGGCCTCTTTCTCTGCTCCATTTCTGACGTCGCCTACCATGTGGGCCCTGCAGGAGTGAACCCTCAAATGCCCGGCCTTCTCGCAGGTTATGCCAGCGTGGACCAGCCCATGACCGCCAGGGAAAAGTCGACCCTTGCCGAGGACGTACGCATCGAACGCCGTCTCTACACGCGGAGCGACCGCGCCATCCTTTCCACCATTGTCCTCAGCGGTGCGGAAAAACGCTCGCTCCACTCACCGGATGACTGCCTGCCCGCCCAGGGCTGGATGGTCGCGAACAAAAACTTTGTCACCCTCGACCTCGGCAACGGCTTCACCCCCACGGCCAGCCTCATGACCATGTATCGGGATGTCGTGGACGCCAGCGGACGGCGGGTGCGGCTGAAGGCGCTGAACCTGTTCTGGTACCTTGGCTCCGACGGCACCTCCTGCGCCGGTTACGAGGAGCACATCTGGCGCACTTACTTCGACGCCCTCGTCAGAAACCTCAATCACCGCTGGTCCCTGCTGACCTTCTTTGTGCCGCTGAAGACGGAAGCCTCGGGCTTTGGGGATCCGTTCGCCGAAATCCAGGCCCTCGAGGACATGAACGAATTCATCCACACTCTCATGCCGCACATCCTTGTTCGCGAGAAGGGTCCGTCATCCTGATCCGCGCGGATTCACCGGTTGACTCCCCTGCCGCCTCTCGCCAGCCTCCGATCCCTCCCTATGCGATTCGCGATCTGCAACGAAACCTACCCCTCCGACTGGCCCTTTGAAAAAGTCTGCGAGGACGCCGCCGCCGCCGGTTACCAAGCCCTTGAGCTGGCCCCCTTCACCCTCAAGGAGGACCCGCGTCAGATCACTGAAGCCGACGCCCTCCGCCTCAGCCACATCGCCTCCTCCTTCGGCCTGGAAATCCTCGGCCTGCACTGGCTGCTCACCAAGCCCGCCTGGTTTCACATCACCACCCCCGACGCACTTCAGCGCAAGGAAACCGCCCGCTTCGGCCGCCACCTCGCCCGAGTTTGCGCCATGACCGGCGGTCGCATCATGGTCTGGGGCAGCCCCAAGGCCCGCAACACCCTGCCCGAATGGGAATATGAGGACGCGTTCAAACGTGCCGCCGACACCGTCCGCGAGGTTGCCGAGGAATGCGGCAAATACGGCGTCGTCATCGCCATGGAACCCCTGGGCCGCAAGGAGACCAACTTCCTCAACACCGCCGAGGAAACCATCCGCCTCTGCCAGAGGGTCGATCATCCGAGCTGCAAGCTGCACCTCGACGTGAAGGCCATGAGCGACGAATCCAAGCCCATCCCGGACATCATCCGAGACAGCAAGGACTGGTTTGTCCACTTCCACGCCAACGACCCCAACCTGCTCGGCCCCGGCATGGGTGAGGTGAAGTATGAGCCCATCATCGCCGCCCTGCGCGAGGTGAAGTATGACGGCTTCCTGTCCGTGGAAGTTTTCGATTACCGCCCCGGCGCCCAGCACATCGCCCGGGAAAGCATCCGCTACCTCAAGCAGGTCATGGGCGTCGCCTGAGGCTCTGTCCTCAGCCAGCCCAGGCACGCAGGCGGTCTCGTGCGTAAAGCGCCGCCCCTGGCAGCACTCCGGCCAGCCAGAGCAGGCGCGGCAGCCATCCGTGCAGTTCCGCGGCCTGTGCCCGCAGGCCGCGTCCATGATGGAAACTGAAGCGGGCGAACTGAACCGCCACCCGCAGCAGTCGCAGCGGTGCCACCCGCACATATTGCGCTTCCAGGTTCAGCACCATCCCGAACATCCGCCGGTGTCCGTCGGCATTGCGGGCGGGATCCGGCCGGCCATGCACCAGGGACGGGGCATCCATCCAGTAAACACGCAGCTGCTCGTTCACATGCCGTGTCTTCCAGCGCTGGGAAACCTGCGACCAGACATAGGACTCCGGAATGAAATTTCCCGAGCAGTCCTCGGGAAACGGAAACCGCCGGAGCACGTCCAGGCGCAGAAACCCCCACTTTTCCCCGTGAACCCGGTGCAGGTAGTCCAGCTCCGCCGCCGTGCAGTCGAGGGGATTGCCGGGAAACTCACAACCCACCAGCCTTCCCTCCTGATCCTGGCAGAGCGCCGTGACCCCTGAAAACCCGTCCCTTTCACCCTCGGGAATGCTTTCCCAGTGAAGCTTCAGCCGCTCCAGCGCCTGCGGCACGCAGCCATCGTCGGAGTCCAGCTTGATCACCATCCGCCCCTTCGCCACGACAAGGCAGTGGTTATGCACCCGATGCGCCCCGCCGTGCGGCCTCGGCTCATACCGGATTGGCAGCAGCCCCTCCGCCTGCCACCCGGCCACCAGCGCCGCCGTGCCGTCCTCGGAACCGTCATCGACGATCAGCCACTCAAAGTCACGGCAGGTCTGCGACTTCAGGCTTTCATAACAGCGCCGCAAAGTGTGCGCCCGGTTGTAGGTCGGGGTGTAGACGGTGAAAAACGGCTCGGCCATGCTGAGGAGAACCATACCTCATCCCAGGACAAGTCACCCGACTTTCCTCATGCATGTCAGCGCTTGCGCCCCGGCCCTGTCGGCGGCACAGACAGGCTGTCTCATGCGCCTTCTCGACCAGCTCGAATCCCGTTTCGGACGCTTTGCGATCCCTGGCCTCGTCCAGTTCATCGCCGGCCTTCAGCTGATGACCTTTGTCATCTTCCTTCTGCTGGGTGAGGAAGGCCGCGCCGCCTATCTCGATTTCCTGACGCTGGATGGCGGCAGGCTGCTTCAGGGGCAGGTCTGGAGGCTGTTCACCTACCTCTTCATCCCCGGAACCCTCAGCCCCCTCTGGGCGCTCATCGGGGCCATGTTCCTCATGTGGCTGGGCCGCGGGCTTGAGGAGGCCTGGGGCCCCTTCAGGCTCAACCTGTACTTCGTCGGCGGCACCCTGGCCGTGGCCGTCGGCTCCCTGCTTTTTGGTTATGCCGCCACCGGCCTCTTCCTCTTCCAAAGCCTGCTCCTCGCCTTCGCCATCATCTACCCGAACGAGGAAATCCTGCTCTTTTTCATCCTGCCGGTGAAGATCAAATGGATCGCCTGGCTGGACGTGGTCTTCAGCATTCTGACCATCCTTGGAGCGCCTTCCACGTTCTGGCCGGTGCTGTTCGCCCACCTGAACCTCCTGGTCACCTTCGGCCCCGGCTTTGTCGCCAGCCGCCTCCAGATGGCCAGGGTGGCAGAACGCAGGGCAAGGTTCGACGCAAGCCCTTCCGCCGCCGCCTTTTTCCATCAATGCGCACGCTGCGGCAAAACGGAGGTCGATGACCCCGGCCTGGACTTCCGCGTGAATGATGCCGGCGACGAAGTTTGTTCGGCCTGCCGCAACAGGCCTGCGGCAGGCACCGACGCCTGACCTCCTCACGATTCCCGCTGGCCTCCTGACGGCGGTCATGCCATGAAGTTCTCCGTGGTCGCCCCCCTTCCTCCCATTCTCAGCATCGCCGGTTCCGACTGCTCCGCCGGAGCCGGCATCCAGGCCGATTTGAAGGCCGTTTCCGCCCTCGGCGGCTACGCGCTGACCGCCCTGACCAGCGTCGTCTCAGAAACCCCGGGCAAGGTCTCCATGATCCGCCTGCTTGATGCACCCTTCATCGCTGATCAAATCCGCCTGCTGCTGGAGGCCTTCCCGGTTCGCGCCGCCAAAACAGGCATGCTCGGCGCCGTCACCCAGGTGCAGGCCGTTGTCGAGACCTGGAGCCGCCACGGCCAGGGCATCCCTCTCGTGGTCGACCCCGTCATGGTGGCCACCAGCGGCGGCAGGCTTCTCGAGGACGAAGCCGTTCAGGCTGTCAGGGACAGGCTGCTGCCGCTTGCCACGCTGATCACCCCCAACATGGATGAAGCCCGCGTTCTCTGGGGCGCCGAAGTCGACACTCGTGAGGCGATGCAGCGATGCGCCTGCGATCTGGCTCAGCGTTTTGGCACCAGCGTGCTGGTCAAGGGCGGCCACCTCAGGGATGAGAGGGCTGATGATGTTCTCTGCACGGCTCAAGGCGTCTCCTGGCTCGAAGCTCCCAGGACGCCCGGTGTTCACACCCACGGCACAGGATGCACCTACTCGGCGGCCATCGCCACGGGCCTCGGCACCGGCCTGCCCCTGCTGGACGCCGTGCGTCAGGCCAAGCAGTTTGTCAGCCGGGCGATCTCCCAACATTTCGCCTGGACTCATGGGGCGGGCATCGTTCATGCTCTCAATCACCTGAACCAGACCTCATGAGACTGACGAGACTTCTCCCCTGCCTCGCCCTGTCGTCAGTCCTGGCGGCTCCCGATCAACCGCCGCAGGCGCCCGACCAGTACATCTCCCAGGCCGCGGTTCAGAATGCTTTCCAGATTCTGCGCAGCGAATACATCCGCTCGAAGGAACTCAACTTTGAGGAGCTCAACCGCGCCGCCCTCAACGGCCTGCTTCAACGTCTCGACCTGGGAGCAAGCCTGGTTCACAAACAGGAGTCCCAGGCGCCGGTCGTGGCCAAGGGGGTGCTTTCTGAAAAGCTTCCGGGTGGCATCGGCTACCTCAGACCTCAGTCCTTCGCCGCCGAGGAGGCCGCGTCTTTTCAGACGCTCGTGCGTGAACTGGCTGACGCTGGACTGCGCAGCCTCATCCTCGATCTGCGCAGCCCGGCCAGGCCCGGCGACTTCGAAACCGCCGCCGCCCTGCTGGAACCCTTCACGCCCAACGGCGAACTGCTGTTCAAGCTCAAGCAGGTCGGCCGCGATGACGCCCAGCTTTTCATCAGCCACAGCCAGGCCGTTTGGAAACATCCCATCCTGGTGCTCGTGGACAGCGACACCTGCAATCTGGGCGAAACCGTGGCCGCCGTGCTCCAAAAGCGCCGCCAGGCGCTGATCATCGGCAGCAAGACACGCGGTGCCACCGTCCTCTATGAAACACGTCCGCTCGACACCTTCTGGGAAATCCGCTACGCCCGCGCTGAAATGCTGCTCGATGATGAAACCTCTCTCTTCGGCCAGGGCGTCAAACCCGACTTTCCCGTCGACCTGCCCGTCGAATCAAAACGCCTGCTTTTCCCTCAGGAAAACCGCCCAACCCTCCTGGACACGCTGATTGAGCAGCCTCGTCCTCGCTACAACGAAGCCGCCCTCGTGACACGTAAAAATCCCGAACTGGAGGAATACATCCGCCGCAGTTCGGCCAAGAATGCAACTTCCCCAGGTCCGACCAAGGTACATGACAGCGTGCTGCAGCGTGCCGTGGACCTTTTCATCACGCGCGACCGTTTTGAAAGCACCCAGCTCCGATGGGACAAGGCCGGCGCCGAGCCCGCGCCCACCATCCGCAAGGCCTCCCGCGAACCATGATCCCCGTCACCGTCATCACCGAAGTCACCATCCAGGATCGACACTGCCCTCGCTCCTGGCATGCGACCCTGCCCAATGGCAGGAAGGTCATCGCCTTCCGCACCCAGCACGAAGCCACTCTCGAACTCTCCCCGGGAGACAAGGCGCAGGCCGAGCTCAGCGTGGGTGACTTTTCCCAGGCCCATTTGATCGGCTGAACCTTGACACCTCGACACTCGTAACCTCCAACACACTCCACACTCATGACCCTGAACTCCAAGCTCGCCAAGCTGCTCAACGAGCAGATCAACAACGAAATGTCCTCCAGCTACATCTACCTTGCCATGGCGGCCTGGTTTGAACAAACGCCCTACACCGGCTTTGCCACCTGGATGTTCAATCAGAGCCGTGAGGAGACCATGCATGCCCTGAAGTTCTACCAGTATGTCGTCGACCGCGACGCAGCCGTGGTGCTTCAACCGATCGCCAAGCCCAAGGCCGATTTCAAAAACCCCATCGACGTTTTCGAGCACAGCCTGAAGCAGGAGCAGAAGGTCACCCAGCAGATCAACGACCTCTTTGAAGTCGCCGAACAGGTCAAGGATCATGCCTCCAAAAACCTGCTTCTCTGGTTCCTCAATGAGCAGATGGAGGAGGAGAAATCCGTCCGCGACATGCTCGACCGCCTGAAGCTCGCAGGCAACGACCCCGCCAGCCTTCTCGTGCTCGATCGTGAAGCCGGCCAGCGCAAGGCCGCCACCGGTGGTGAAGCTGATGCCGCCGCCTGATGCGGTGTCAAACGCCGGGGGGTGGGAGCCCGCTTCAGCGGATGACCGCCCCCCTTTTTTCAGGTGATCTCCGGCACGACGTAAGGCTCACGATACTTGTCCTTCAGCATCGCGTTGGCCGCATCGTTGTCGAGAAAGCGCTCCGTGGCGCCGTTCATCTTGAGCACCGGACCCAGCGTCAGCCTGTCCTTGCTGACGTCGATCTGGTTCCTGGCCAGATGCTCCTTCATGCGCTCGAAAGTCTCGGCGGCAAAGCTGTCGGCCTTGATCTTTTCCAGGATCACTTCAGGTGACTCCTTCTGACCGAGGCGATGACTGATGTTGCCCGTGTGGCAGAGGCCGCTGGAGAGATGCCCCTCCAGGATGTCCGCATGGAGATCATCCACCCGGCGGCTCCTGCAGGCGTTGATGAAGTTCTTGAAGTGATCCTCGCTGCCTTGGAACTTTTGGACCTCCTTGCCCGCCTTGTCATAGGCTGTGGCGCTGGAATAGCTCGACACCACGACGGTGCCGCCCTCGCATTCGACGATGACACCCACGCCTGCCCCCTTGTACTTGTCCATGTTCTTGCTGTCCCTGCTCTCAGGCAGGCCACGCACCTCAAAGATCAAGGGCGCCTTCTCGTAACCGTGGTAGATGACCTGCGTGTTTGCGGTCTCCCCGTCATCTTCATAGCCCAGGCGTCCGCCAACGCTCCAGACACTCGGAGCCAGCTGCATCTCCCCGAGAAACCATCGGGCGATGTCCATCTGATGAATGCCCTGGTTCCCAAGATCGCCGTTTCCATAGGCCCAGGTCCAGTGCCAGTCATAGTGCAGTTTCTTGCGTGTCAGCCCAAGCTTCGGCCCGGGCCCGCACCAAAGGTCATACTCAACCGACTCAGGCACCTTCTGCCCGCCATCGGCCTTGCCAATGCTGTCGCGGCGCTTGTAGCACAACCCACGGGCAAGCTGGATCTTGCCCAGATTCCCCTGCCTGACCCAATCCACGGCCGCCCCGATCCCCTTGCGGCTTGAGCGGGCCTGCGTGCCCGTCTGCACGATTTTCGAATACTTGCGGGCCGCGTTCACCATCTGACGACCTTCCCAGACGCAGTGGGAGACCGGCTTCTCCACATACACATCCTTGCCGGCTTGCATCGCCCAGATCGAGGCCAGCGCATGCCAGTGATTCGGCGTGGCAATGCTCACGGCGTCGATGTCCTTGTTGTCAAAAAGCCGCCGCATGTCGGCATACGCGAGCACCTTCTGACCTTCCTTGTCGAAGGCCTGGACGTGCTTGCCGAGCACTCCGCTGTCCACATCACAAAGGGCCGCCACCTTCACACCTTCGTTCTTCAAGCCCTTGTAACCGCTGATATGGGCGCTGCCACGCCCGCCAAACCCGATGACCGCCATGTTGATCGTGTCACCCGGGCTTTTTTGGGCCCAGGAGGTTTTGGCGATGTAAAAAACGCCGGCGGATGCGGCGGCGGATTGGGCGAGAAAACGACGGCGATGGATCATGGCGAATCTTATAACGGCACCAGGCACACCCACATTGCGAAACCCATCCCAGGGGTTGGGCGGGCATCAGTCCTCCGCACGAGCTTCCAGTCGATACAGCGCGCCATCCTGGGACAACACCACAGGCTCCCCATCCGCATCGGCCACAACCAGGGTCGGGTTGAATTTGTGCTCGGCCGGCCCCCGATGCAGAACCAGACGGCGCAGGGCCTGCTGCCCGGCATCCATCTCCAGGGCCCAGACATGCCCGTAGCCCCAGTCAGCAAACAGGTAGTCTCCCTCCAGCTCAGGCAGCTTGCCCCCGCGATAGATCATGCCGCCAACAATGCAGATGCCCTCTCCACGAAGCCTCGAATAAGCGTGCACCGGTTCCACAAACACCGTTCCGGAAAGCAGTGGCCGTGGCTGAAAGGCGGTCTTCAAGCGTCCCTCCAGGTGGCTCCATCCGTAGTTGGCCCCCGGCTTGATCAGGTTGATCTCCTCCCACAAATCCTGACCGACATCCGCACACCAAAGCCGCCCGGTCTTCGAATCAAAACTCAATCCCCACGGATTGCGCAGCCCCAGGGCATAGATCTCCTTCCGGGTCGTCTGCTCACTGGCAAACGGATTGTCCGACGGGATGCCATAGGCCAGCGCCCCGTCACGCTTGTTGACGTCAATCCGCAGGATCTTGCCATGCAGCACCCAGGGATTTGCCGCCAGTGAGCAAGGGTCATCCCTCATGCCGCCATCCCCCGTCGCCACATACAGCATGCCATCCGGACCAAAGGCAAGATGACCGCCCCAGTGGTCGGCGAGCGGCTGCTGCACCTCCAGCAGGATGCGCTCACTCTCAGGAACGGCCGTGGGTGACGCCCCCTCCGTGGCACGCATTTCACTGATCACCGTCCGCCTCGGCTCATTCTGTGTGTAGCTCAGATAAAACAGCCGGTTCCTGGAAAACTCGGGGTGAAACGCAATCCCATGCACCCCCTCTTCAAAAAGCAGGATGCCCTTCATCCGCTCCCGCAGGTCCAGAAAAGGCCGCCAGCTGCCCTCGTTCAAGTTCACCACACTAAATTCGCCACGCTGCTGCGCCACCACCTGCTCACCCTCACCACCGGGTACCGTCGCCAGCATGACCGGAGAATCAAACTCCCTGCCCATGGACAGACGAACCAAGGTGACCCCGGGAAAAACTTCCTCCGGCACATCCGGCGGAGGCACCTCAGGCGCAGCCACCCGGTTCAAGTCTTCTTCAGGTGCAGCACCCTTCACCCAGCATGGCAGCAGGGCCGATGTCAGAAGGATCAAACCGTGCAAGCGAATGAGTGAGGTCATGGAAAGATGGGTTCGCATCACATTCCGCAAACTTCAGGCCACTCAGCAAACTGAAACTGAATTGTTTCAAATGTGGATTAAGGCCCCAAAAAGCCTTGGCTTCATCCACGACTGGCACCGGTTCTGCTGATGCTTGATGTCCAATGCAAACCGTTGAGATCGCCAGCCTGGGTCAGGGCAGCTTCGCCTCGCCCATTCACCAAATCGGTGCCGTCGAGGCCCCCTTCAAATCCGACTTTGAAGACCGCATCCTCTATGCCAACTCGCTGAAAGGGCTGCACTCCCCCGATGAGGCGATGACTTTCGAGGAGGCTGGCCCCCGGGAAAACCTGTTCTTTGACCCCGCCAAAACCACGGTCGGCATCGTCACCTGCGGCGGCCTCTGCCCGGGCCTGAACGACATCATCCGCGGCATCGTCAATCAGTGCCACCGCCAGTATGGCATCACCCGCGTCTACGGTTTTCGTTATGGTTACGAGGGCCTGGTTCAACGCTACGGCCACACCCCTTTGATTCTCCGACCCGAGTCCGTGTCCCAGATTCACACCTTTGGCGGCACCATCCTGGGCAGTTCCCGCGGCCAGCAGCCCGTTGAGGAAATGGTGGACACGCTTGAGGACATGAACATCGACATCCTCTTCGTCATCGGAGGTGACGGCACCCTGCGCGGCGCTTCGGCCCTGGTGGCCGAAATCTCCAGGCGAGGGCTGAAGAAGGCCGTCGTGGGCATCCCGAAAACCATCGACAACGACATCATGTACCTCGACAAATGCTTCGGCTTTGAAACCGCCTTCGCCGAGGCCGTGAACGCCGTGAAGTGCGCCTACACGGAGGCCTGTGGCGCCGTCAATGGCGTGGGATTGCTCAAGCTCATGGGCCGCGACAGCGGCTTCATTGCCTGCTTTGCCGCCCTGGCAGGAAGCAACGTCGACTACGTGCTCATCCCTGAGGTTCCCTTCACCCTGGAAGGCACCGGCGGCCTGCTTGAATCCCTGCGCTACCGCCTCGCCAAGCGCAGCCAGGCCGTGATCGTGGTCGCCGAAGGAGCCGGGCAGGACCTTCTGCAAACCGACGGCGGCACCGATGCCAGCGGCAACAAACGATACGGAGACATCGGCCTCTTCCTCAAGGACCAGATCAACGCCTTCTTCAAATCCCGCCGCATGGAGGTGAACCTGAAGTACATCGACCCCAGCTACATCGTCCGCAGCGTGCCTGCGAACGCCCAGGACAATGTGTATTGTTCACGGCTCGCCCAGGCCGCCGTCCACGCCGCGATGGCGGGCAAGACGGACATGCTCGTGGGCCGCTGGCATGGCGCCTTCATTCATCTGCCTCTTCAGAAAGTGACCTGCGGCAGGCGCAAGGTTGACCCCAACAGCGAGCTCTGGCACGCCGTGCTCGAAAGCACCGGACAGCCCGCCCGCTGGAGTTGAACGGCAACTCAGGGCTTCACCACCGGCTTGCCGGACTCCACCCAGCCGCCGTAGCCGCCATCAAGGTGGTAAATCTCCTTGAAGCCCAGCTTTTCAAACACGGGCAGCGACCTCGTACTGCGCCCGCCGGCCTGGCAATGCACCAGCACAGGCTTGGTCTTGTCGAGCTTGCCCAGCCTGGCTTCAAAATCAGGCTCCAGAACATCCACGTTGATCGCCGACTTGAGATGCCCTTCGCTGAACTCCTCACGAGTGCGGACATCGACCACGACCACCTTGCCCTCGGCGATCAGCTTGGCCGCGCCCTCGGCATCCACATGCTTGGCGTTGTCGGCGGCCATGGCCATGGCGGTGATCAGAAGCAGGAGAGATGTCAGGAGGGTTTTCATGGTTGGAATGAGCTGAAGATACGAAAGGTCAGGGAGAGGTTTTCACATCAACCTCCATGCGTGCCAGGCGGTTGAACAAACGCCGCCTGGCCAGCAGCGGCCACCAGCGGTAGAGGTAGATTTCCAGGGGGCGCCACATGGCCACCCAACCAATGATGGTGAGTCCCTCACGCACGACGGCCTGTCCGGCAAAATCACCACGGTTCAGCGTGATCGCGGTGGTCTGACAGACGGCCATGAAGATCAGGCCCACAATCAGGCTGAAGCGCCCCTCCTTCATCAGCTGCCGAAACTCCCTCCAGAGCATTTCGGCCCGATAGGCAAAATAATGCCGCACCGACTCCTGAACCAGCGGCTGCGGATCGGAACCATCGGCCGGCGCCTTGGCCAGATACACCACCAGGTGCAGGTCATCATCACGCGCATGCTCCTGCGCCCAGCTCACGATGAACTCCTCGGCGTCATGATCGAGATCCCGCTCGTGAAACGGCGACGGGTCCATCGAGTTGAACAACTGGGCCAGCTCGGTGAGCTTGACCTCGATGAGCGCAGGCATGGTGGGGAGAATGGCAGGAGGGAAACAAAAAAGGGGCGGACAGAATGCAGCTTCTGTCCCGCCCCCCAAGCTCTAAAAGCCAATGCCTCAGACCTTGGCGGCCGCGTAACCACGGGCCACCTCATCCCAGTTCACCACATTCCACCAGGCGGTGATGTAGTCGGGACGCTTGTTCTGATATTTGAGATAATAGGCATGCTCCCAGACATCCAGGCCGAGGATGGGCGTGCCGAGGTCAGCCGCTTCAACAATGCCAGCCATCAGAGGATTGTCCTGGTTCGGGGTCGAGGTGACCTTCAGCTTGCCATCTGCGGTGACAATCAACCAGGCCCAGCCGGAGCCGAAACGCTTGGTGCCAGCCTCGGCAAAAAGCTTCTTGAAGTCCTCAATGCTGCCGAAGGTGCCCTGAATGGCCTCGCCAAGCTTGCCCTCCGGCCCTTTCGGGCCACTGCCCGCAGGGGCCATCCATTTCCAGAACCAGGTGTGGTTCACATGACCGCCCCCATTGTTGCGGATCGCCATCTTCTGGTCCGCAGGCACCTTGGAAAGGTCGCTGATGAGATCGATGACGTTGCCGGTCGTGATGTTGGAGGCCTTGAGGGCGTCTCCCAGCTTCGTGATGTAGGCGGTGTGATGCTTGCCATGGTGAATGCCCATGGTCATGGCATCAATGTGAGGCTCCAGAGCTTCCGGAGCGTAGGGCAGCGGAGACTGCTCCAGGCCGATGGCGGCAAGGGCAGCATGGCTTGTCGAGGTGGCCAGGGAGGCGGCGGCGGCCGTGGTGGCGGTGGTGAGGAAAGTGCGGCGGTTCATGACAGGGTCTGAGAAATACGAATCTGAACCCTCAATGTCACGGTTTTTGCAGCACGATTTCACCCCCCAAGCCCGCAATTCATCCTGGATTGTTGCCAATCCTGTTTCAAGGAAGGCACGCCTGCCATGTCCCTGTTTGTCCCGCCCGATTATTTCCGCGAACTGCGCCACGACGAGATCTTCCCGGATCCCAGCCGCCCGCTTGAGGTGGAACTGGGCTCAGGCGACGGCACCTTTTTCCTGCACATGGCCCGGGAGCATCCGGAACGGGATTTTTTAGGCCTGGAGCGAATGCTTGGACGTGTCGAGAAAACCCTGCGCAAAATCGCCCAGGCCGGCCTTCAGAATGCGAAAGTCCTGCGCCTCGAAAGCGGCTACAGCACTGGCTGGCTTCTGCCCACCGCCTCCATTTCGCGCCTGCACCTCCTCTGCCCGGATCCCTGGCCGAAGAAAAAACACGCAGCACGCCGGCTCGTGAACCAGGAGGAGTTCCTCAACGGCCTGACTCGGGTCTTGAAGCCCGGAGGCGAATTCCTGCTCAAGACCGACGATGCGGTGTATTTTGAGGACGCCCTGGCCAGTCTGGGAAACCGTCCTGAGTTCGAGCGCCTGGACTGGTCGGCTGACGCGTTCTTTTACCCGACGACGGATTTTGAAGCCCACTGGCTCGCCATGGGACGCGACATCCACCGGGCACGCTGGCGGAAAATCCAGTCGGCCTGACCCGAAGGAGGGTAAAACCCACTGGCACATTCAGAGCCGAGCGGTTGGCGTCACACGCCCCCGGACATCCCTCAGGCTCTTTGGGG
Source organism: uncultured Prosthecobacter sp. (assembly GCA_964642905.1). Lineage (GTDB taxonomy): Bacteria > Verrucomicrobiota > Verrucomicrobiia > Verrucomicrobiales > Verrucomicrobiaceae > Prosthecobacter. The sequence continues at coordinate 27,183 of CAZXPU010000008.1, read as the reverse complement.
AGCCGGCCAAGGTCTAACCGATCATCGCCGAATAGGCCGCCGCATCCTTCAACGCAGCCAGCTCTCCGGCATCGGAGGCCTTGATCTTGAAGATCCAGCCCGCTCCGTAAGGATCCGTATTGATCAGGCCGGGGTTGGAAGTCAGCTCATCGTTCACCTCGACGATCTCACCGCTGACGGGAGTGTAGATGTCACTCGCCGCTTTCACGGACTCGACCACACACACCTGCTGTCCGGCCTTCACGGCTCCGAGCTTCGGCAGTTCGACGAACACGACATCCGTCAGTTCCGCCTGGGCATGATCCGTGATGCCAACCGGCGACACCGCCTGGCTGGGATCAACCCATTCGTGACTGTCCCGGTAACGAAGCTGGTCTGGCACGAGGCTCATGGCGATGAAAAGAAAGCGTTCAGGTTCAGGCGGCCGTGGCAAAACCGAGCGCGGTCATGCGGGCGTGGATGGCGTCCTTGGCCTCCAGCAGCTCACCGATCGGGTCCCACTTGCCGGAAACCAGGGCGTCATGAGCGGTGTCAGGCAGGGTCACCGAAAAGCTGTCGCTGCCGAACACCACCTTGCGAGCGGCCACATCAACCGTCACGCTCAGGGTCGGGTCAGCTTCCACGGCCGCCGCCAGGCGGGCGATGTCCTCGGCGCTGGCGCAGACGCAGGGAATGCCGAGCGTGGTGCAGTTGCCGAAGAAAATCTCCGCAAAGCTCTGGGCGATGACAGCCCGAAAACCAAAGCGATAAAGCGCCTGCGGGGCATGCTCACGGGAGCTGCCACAGCCAAAGTTGGAACCTGACAGCAGGATCGACGCCCCCTTGAAACGAGGATTGTCCAGGGGATGCCCGGTCGGCTTGCCATCCTTGTCAAAACGCACGTCGTAGAAGGCGAACTCACCCAGTCCGTCAAAAGTGACGCACTTCATGAAGCGCGCCGGAATGATGCGGTCGGTGTCGATGTCAGAACCAGGGACGTGGACGGCGGTGCCGGAAACTTGGGTGATCTTTGCGAGTGCCATGAGGAAGGGACAGGATGCTTAGCGGGAAAAGCCGATTGATCAAACGTTGAGTCAACCCGCCTGAAAATGCCTCCAAAGCCGGACAAGGGTGAATTTCTTTCAAATCGGATGAACCCGGGGCCGCCATGTCCGGTCAAACAGGTAACAACCCTGCAAGACCATGAGCACGAACACCTTCGCTGAAAAGCCGGTGACGCTGATCGACACTTCGAAAATGTCAGCCGGTCAAAAAGCCGCCCTGGAAATGGCCGAGGCGGCACGGGACGAACGCCAGAACTCCGGCCTCGCCGCCAGCCTCTTCTTCGGTGAACCCGACTTCTCCCGCCACATCCCCTTCTCCCCCCAGAGCGAGGAGGACAGGGACCAGGGCGATGCCTTCCTCAACCGGCTCCGCAACGTCCTCGACACCCATGCTGACCCGGACGCCATCGATAGGACGGGGGAGATTCCAGACAGCCTGCTTCAGGAACTGGCCGCCATCGGGGCTTTCGGGATCAAGATCCCCATGAAATATGGCGGTCTCGGACTCTCCCAGACGAACTACTCCAGGGCCGCCATGCTGCTCGGTGGCGAGTGCGGCAACCTCGCCGCCCTGCTTTCCGCCCATCAGTCCATCGGGGTGCCCCAGCCGCTGATCCTCTTCGGCACGGAAGAACAAAAGGCCCGCTATCTGCCCCGCTGCGCCAAGGGCGAAATCAGCGCCTTCGCCCTCACCGAAACCGATGTTGGCAGCGATCCGGCCAAGATGACCACCCTGGCCGTGCCGGATGGCGAGGATCATTTCCTCCTCAACGGGGAAAAAGTCTGGTGCACCAACAGCCTGAAAGCCGGGCTGATGGTCGTCATGGCCAAAACACCCACCGCGGAGCGACCGCACGCCACCACGGCGTTCATTGTCGAATCTTCGTGGCCCGGTGTGGAAATCCTCTGCCGCTGCCGATTCATGGGCCTGCGAGCCCTCTACAACGGCGTCGTCCGCTTTGAAAATGTCCGCGTTCCCCGGGCCAACATCCTTGGCGGCGAAGGCAAGGGCCTGAAGGTGGCCCTGACCACCCTCAACACGGGCCGCATCACCCTTCCCGCCGCCTGTGTCGGCCTGGCCAAACGCTGCGTCGGCATCTCACGCCGCTGGGCCGCACGCCGCGTTCAGTGGGGCCAGCCCATCGGTCGGCACGCCGCCATCGCCGACAAGCTGGCCAGGATGAAAGCCGACGCCTTCGCCATGGAGGCCGTGGTGCGCTACGTCTCCTCCCTGGTGGACAAGGACAAGCACGCCGATGTACGCCTCGAAGCCGCCATTGCCAAGCTCTGGGGCAGCGAACGTGCCTGGGAGATCGTCAACGACACCATGCAGATCCGTGGCGGACGCGGTTACGAAACCGCCGACTCCCTCAAGGCACGTGGCGAAGAGCCCGAACCGGTGGAGCGCCTGATGCGCGACTGCCGCATCAACACGATCTTTGAAGGCAGCAGCGAGATCATGCGCCTCTTCATCGCCCGCGAGGCCCTGGAACCGCACCTCAAAATCGGCGCCGAGGTCGTCAACAGCACCCTGCCCTGGAAAAAACGCGCCAGCGCCGCCCTCAAGGCCGGATGGGTCTATTCCCGGTGGTATCCTCGCCAATGGCTGCCCGGCGGCGCCGGTGACGCCGCTGACAAAATGCACCCCGCCCTTCGCGACGACCTCAATGCTGTCGCGCGCGAATCGCGCAGACTGGCCCGGACGCTTTTCCACCAGATGATCCTGAACGGACCCGCGCTCGAGCGACGCCAGGTTCTCCTGGGTCACCTCGTCGATATTGGAGCCGAGCTCTTCGTCTGGTCCTGCGCGCTCGGCTTTGCCGAATCAAAAATCACGGACGCCACCCTGACCTCCTCGGAGGTGGACAAGCTGGTCCGCATGATGCGTTACTTCGGCAAACTGACCCGCGAACGCATCGCCACCCGCCATGCCGCCCTGAAAAACAGCCTGGATCGGGAATCCTACGGCGTCTGCCGCGACATGCTGAGCTAGACATCCATCACCTTGCCAGCCTTAGCAGCTGCGGCATTCGTCGCCTTCCACTCCTTGTAACGCTCCAGTTCGCGCTCAATCAGCTTCAGGCAGAAGGCAACCACCGTGGCGTCGTCCAGGTAGCCCACACCGATGATCACGTCAGGGATCACATCCGCCGGGTTCAGCACATAAAGCAGGGCAAGCGCCCCGGCGCTGATGGCCCAGTAAGGCACCTCACGATAGCGCCCCGCCCAGTAATCCTTCACCAGCTCCAGGATCAGCCTGGCCTGCTCCACCCAGCGCTTCAGCTTCGGCAGCTTGTCCTCAATGTCCTGTGCACGCTGGCTGACCTTCGCGATGTCGATGTCGTGCTGGCTGTCCGGAGGTGGGGGCGGCGGAGGCATGGTGTGAATGTACGCACAACCTGGGCCGAACTTCACTCACTTGGCAATGGAACGAGGCACCCGGGTCATGACGGGAATGGGCGTCTCGCCGGATTCAGTCCTGCAAAACATCGCCAGGTCATGCTCAAAGCCCGGGTAGCTGGTGTTGATGCACTCGCTGCCTTCAATCACGGTTTCCCCCTCGGCAAACAGCCCCGCAATGGCAAAGGCCATGGCGATGCGGTGATCATGATACGTGGTGATCTCGGCGCCATGCAGCTTGGCGCCGCCGACGATCTCCATGCCGTCGTCAAACTCGGTCACAGTCACTCCCATGCGCCGCAGGTTTTCCGCGACGGCGGCAATGCGGTCCGTCTCCTTCACCCGCAGTTCACGCGCATCCTTGATGAGCGTGTTGCCACGGGCCAGGGCTCCCGCCACCGCCAGAATCGGCAGTTCGTCGATGACGTTCGGAATCTCGGCCCCGCCAATCACCGTTGCGTTCAATTCACCACCGGTGATGGTGACGTTGCCCCGGGGCTCGCCCCGGCTGTCGGTTTCAAAGCTGGTGATCTGAGCCCCCATGCGCAGCAGGACGTTGATGACACCGGTGCGCGTGGGGTTGAGCCCGACATTCTTCAGCATGATCTGCTGCCCCGGGCTGGCGGCGGCGGCCACCATCCAGAAGGCGGCGCTCGAGATGTCGCCAGGCACCACGATGTCCGTGGCTCGCGGTGTCTGACCGCCATAAACCGAAATCGCATTGCCCTCACGCAGCCACTTCACACCGAAATGGCTCATGATCCGCTCGGTGTGATTGCGGGTGGCGACCGGCTCGATCACCGTGGTTTTCCCGGGGGCAAACAAGCCCGCCAGCAGCACCGCGCTCTTCACCTGCGCACTGGCCATCGGCAGGGTGTAGGTCACCGGCTGGAGCGGGCCTCCGGTGATCTTCAAGGGAGCACAGATCTTATCCCCCTGCCCTTCCACCCTGGCTCCCATGAGCGCGAGCGGATCCGCCACACGCTTCATGGGCCGTTTCGAAAGCGAGGCGTCACCAAACATCTCCGTCGTGAAATCCTGACCGGCCAGGATGCCCGAGAGCAGACGGATCGTGGTGCCCGAGTTGCCACAGTCAATCGGGCCTGCGGGTGCCTTGAGCCTGGGACCATGACCGGTCACCGCCATCTTCACCAACCCGACTCCTTCAAGCTCCTCCAGCGGCTCCACCTGAGCCCCCATCGCCTCCATGGCTTTCAGCGTGCAAAGGCAGTCCTCACTGGGCAAAAAGCCCTCAATCACCGTCCGCCCGTCCGCCATGCCGGCAAACATCGCCGCGCGATGACTGATGCTCTTGTCTCCTGGGACGGAAATTTCAGCGGGAAAGGACTTCAGTTTGCGAACTTTGAGCGTGGCCATGGTGAGTGTGAAAGCGCCCCTTCGCCTGGAATGCCGCCGAATTCAAGAAAAGCCATCCACGAGCCCCGCCAAGTCCCCATCGCCCTCCGGAAAAACCCGCTCGTCCCCCCTCAGCCCGTTCTCAGGCCGCGATCAACCAGAAGGCGGCAAACAAGGTCAGTACGAACAAGGTCCACTCAAAGGGCTTCTGCGGAATGCGCTTCAGCACCTGCCAGCCCACCAGGATCCCGAGCACCACAAACGGCAGCATCACCAGATTGGTCGCCAGCGACCGTCCATGAATGATCCCTAGATCGGCTGAAAACGGCACCTTGAACAGGTTGATGAACAGGAAGAAACGCGAAAACACGCCCAGGTGATCCTTCTTCTCCATGTGCTGGGACAGCAGATAGACGGTCATCACCGGTCCGGCGGCATTGGCCAGCATGGTGACCAACCCGGCGCACAGCCCCATGCTCCAGGAAAAGGCTTTGTGCTCGGTCAGGGCCAGGAAGTCCTGCCGACGCGCATTCAGCAGCAGATGAAATCCGAGCAGTCCCACGATCAACCAGCCGATGACCGTGCGCGCCGCGCTGTTGTCGATGTGCCCGAGCAAAAACCAGCCGATCACGACTCCCGTCACAGCTGGCGGCACCATCGGCCAGATCCTCCGCCAGGAGCCTCCATGGCGATTGATGCAATAGCCCATGACATCCGCCACGATCAGCAGCGGCAGCACGAGCCCCACCGAGGGCTTGGCCCCGAAGGCCTGGGCCATCAGCACCACGTTCAGAGTCGATGTGCCTGACAGGCCTGCCTTCGACAGCCCGATGCAGATGGCCGCCGTTGCAGCCAGCAGAAAGACCTGCGGATCCGCCGTGAAAAGCGTGTGCTGCTGCAGCCAGTCGGTCACGAAACTCAAGACGTGAACCTCACGGAACAATCGTCACCGGCGTTCCCGCCGGGGCGATGGAGTAGATCTTCGACACCATGTCGTACGGCATCCGGATGCAGCCATGCGAGGCCGGCGAACCTGGATGTGGAATCGCTCCGGCATGCATGCCCACACCGTTGCCGGTCAGCCTCATCCAGTAGGGCATTTTCGCCCCGATAAAACGACCACCGGGCGGAACCCGATGCACACCCGCCGTGGCGTTGCCGTTCACCACGTCCCCGTTGGCATCGACAATGATGCCATACTTGTTCGACCTCTTGTCCACGATCTTCTCCGAAATCCGGAAGGTGCCGGTCGGGGTCGAAAAGCCGTCCCGTCCGGTCGCCACATAGGTCCAGCCCACGTTCTCACTGTTACGGAACACGTAGGCCTTCTGCTGACTCAAATCGATGGTGACACGCACCGCACCAGGCTGACCGCTGCCATGCCAGACATAGAGGGGACTGTTCGAGGAATCCGCCGGCTGAACCAGCAAAGGCTTGCGGATGACCTCCTGGCGCACAAAGGCCGTCGGCAGCCACTCGGTCGGCAGCTGACAGGCGCTCAGAAAGATCAAGCCTGCGGCAGAGAGAACCCAACGTGCGTGTTTCATGACAGCTGTGTTTTTAACAAACTGTCCCCCGATTGCCAAAGGCGGATGTGGGTAAAATTCTGTATTGAATTAAATAGAACATCGAAAAATTATGATGAATCCAGCCAGCCCAAAAAGACATTTGGTGTGTCGCCGTTCCTGGCTTTCGGTTTTTGGCCCATGAAGTCGATTCCGCTCGCTTGACTCCTCATCAGAAAACCTGAATGCACGACTTCACCGAATGACCTCCCAGCCCGCCTCATCCCCTTCGAACAACGCTTCGCTTCACCCCTGGCTGGTACGAATCCCGAAGGTCTTCGAAGGCATCGCTCCAGAACTCCTCCGCAGGCTCGGCAGCCCCGCCAGCACCCGACTGGGGGTCGATTATTACTCGATCAAAACGGCCCGGCCCGAACTGCTGCGCGAAAGTGACGCCGCCAGATTCCTGCGCTGGAAGCTGCCGCTGGACCACTCCTGGCCCTGCAACCCTCAAAAGATGGAGGGTTTCATCGAGAAGGCCGCCCAGACACTGGTTAAAAAATTCAAGGACCGCCGCCCACAGGGCATCTTCGTCGGCCTGCTCAACCCCACTTCCCCTGATCGTTACTACCGAAGCCTCGCTTCCAATCTGCGGGGTCGGCTGCTCCAAGTGTTCCCGGGATTGCCTGCCGCCAGCGTCGAAGAGCAGAACCCGGGATTCGAAACTCTTTTCTGTTTGGTGGGCAAGGAAGGTCTGTTCTGCGGCATGCAAAGTCCCCGACTGTCCAACGGCTTCTATCCCGGAGGCAGCAAGTACATCGACCAGGACTCTCCGGACACCATCAGCCGCGCCGGGGCCAAGATCGCGGAAGCCCTGCATTACCTGCAGCTGCACCGCCCGCCGCTGCCCGCCGGCAACCATTGGCTGGAACTGGGTGCCTGCCCGGGCGGCATGACTTCCGAACTGCTCGCCCGCAACCAGTACGTCACGGCGATTGACAAGGCCCCTCTCGACAAGCGTCTGGACGGTCGCAAGGGCCTGCGTTTTGTCCACATGAACGCGGCGGACTTCCAGCCTGCTCCCCGAGACAGGTACGATGCTCTTCTTTCTGACATGAACGGCCCTCCGGAGGACTCGATCGCTGAAATCACCCGTCTGTCCCACTGGTTGAAAAAAGGCGGCCTGGTCATTTTCACCCTGAAGCTGCCCAAGGTCGAGGACATCGACACGCCCTGCGCCATCCTCCGTCGCACGATCAAGACCGCCGCTTCCGCAGGCCTGCGCCTGCTTGTCCAGACGCACCTGACCTACAACCGTCACGAGTTCACCCTTTTCCTGGAAAAGGCCTGAGCCTAGGCCCCCGCCAGCGCCGTGCCACGGTTCAACAGATCCAGGAAACGCTGCTCAAACGGCTCCTCGGCTCCACACTGCAGGAAGTCGATCTGATGCGCCGCGCATTCGCGGGAAAGCTCGTCACAAAAGGCGTCGAAGGCGTCGGTGTAACGCTGCACATCACGACGCGTCAGCCAGAAACGCCGGCGCTCGCCCGTCTCCACCTCATCCAGTTCCACCTCACCCTCCAGCACGGGTGACCGCTCCTCAGGATGCAGGATCTGCAGGAAATGACACTCCCCGGGCCAGACGGCGGCACGCTTCACCGCCTCAGCCGCCGTGCCGACATCACGCCCGAAAAAATCTGAGATGACAAAGATCACCCCATAACGCTGCCGGGTTGGATGAAAGTCCTCAAACCCCCGCTGCAGATCGGTCAAACCGCTGAACTTCAGCCTCGTCACGGTCTGGATGATCTTCTCAATGCTGCCCTGTCCGCGGACCGGAGGAAGCTCCTGGCGAACGGTGTCGCTCAGAGAATACAGGCTGACCCTCTGCTGCGCCGCCAGCCCAAGATAGGCAAGGGCCACCGCAAACCGCAGGGCCTGCCTGCGCTTGTCGCCGTAAGGCTGGGCCATCGAACCGCTGGTGTCGATCAGCAGATGCAGGTTGAGCTCCTGCGTCTCTTCGTAAAGCCTGACAAAAAGCTTGTCGAGACGTGCATAAAGCCGCCAGTCGATCGCCCGGTAGTCCTCCCTCGGCGTGTAGTGACGGTAGTCCTTGAACTCCCTCGAAAAACCGGTGGCTGTCGTTGACTGCGCCCCGCGCCGATTGAGCACCCTCCGCTTTCGCAGCCTCACCGCCAGTGACCGCAGCCGATCCAGAAAGGCGGAGTCAAAGAGGTCTTCGCGGTCAATGTGGGCGTCTTCGTGCACGATTTCCCCTTATAGGGTGCCACATGGTTTGGGAAGGGCGGAATCATGTCCGCCATCCCACTTTTACCTTCAGAATCTTCCAAACATTTGAAAATCAAGCCACCACCGCATCACGCGAGCGGAAGGTCGACAGGAAGCTGGCCGCGTCGGGAGCAGCGGACTCGCTCATGGCATCCGCAATCTGGCTCTGCAGCTCACCGCGAATGCGGCTCACCAGGTCCAGCCCCTTGGAAGTCACACGCACCATGACCTTGCGACGGTCATCAATGGCATGGGTTCGCTCCATGTAACCCAGCTTTTCCAGACGATCGACGAGGCCGGTGGCCGCCGCTGTCGAATGGGACATCTTGCGTGCAATGTCCGTCATGGTCAGCTCCTTGGCCGAGGCCAGATAGCTGAGCAGGAAAAACTGCGCGAACGAGATGTTATCGCGGTTCAGTTCGCGAGACAGGTTCAGCAAAAACTCCCTCTGACTGAACAAAATGAAGTCAGCCAGTTTAGCATGATCTTTGCTTTGAGGCGAAGCTGGGATTGGAGAGGGCATACCTGAAGGGTTATGGTTATCGAGACTTTTTACGGTGTGACGAAAGATAAAGCTCTGTGCGGTTATATCAACCTAAAAACTATAAAATCCGTAAATAAACAATAAAAGCTCAAGCATTTTTCTCAGAAGCGAGAAATTAATGATTCCGTATTATCAATGATGAGGGAACCTTGGCAAGCTTTTTTCAAACTTTACCCCATTTTTTTAAAACTCCGCGACTCCCCAGCTCAGTCCAGCATCAGGATCTCAAACAGATTGTGGCGACGATCTGTCCACAATGGAACGGATTTGGGTTCCTGATTTTCAGGTTGATCAGCAGGAATAGTTTTTAAAAAATCGTCACCCCTGGCAAGCAGGATGTAGTCTGTTGAATCGTGATCCCCGTCTTCCTCCGTGATCACCCGAGTGGTCTTCCATCCCATGTCAGCTGCCAGGCTTTCCACCACAGGCGCCAGAGCGAGATAAGTGTTGGTGACATGGACCGCAATGACCCCGTCGGGTTTCATGTGACGACGGTAAATGGCAAAGGCCTCCTGGGTCAGCAGGTGCACCGGAATGGCGTCCCCGCTGAAGGCATCGAGCAGCAGCACGTCGAACCCCTGATCCGGCTCACGCTCCAGCATCAGCCTGGCATCCCCCAGGACCGTGTTCACCTTCGCACCGCGACTCTCAGCATCCGCCAGGTAAGTGAAATGCTTTCTGGCCAGGCGAGGGATCTCGGGATTGATCTCATAAAAGCGCCATTGCTGGCCGGCCTTCGCATAACAGGCCGTGGTTCCCGCTCCCATGCCCACAATGGCCACCCGCGCGTCCGCCCTGCCCTTGAGGTTGTCCAGCGCTTTGCCGATGCCGGTCTGATGACCATAATACGTCACCGGCTCCTGCCGGTAAGCCGCCCCCATGTTCTGCATGCCATGGATGATGCCGCCATGGGTCAGCGTCCGGTAGGTGTTCTCCAGGCCGTCATCCCAGTCTTCGTCCACATTCACCGCTCCATAAAAATTGCGCACGCGTTCCAGCCTGTCATCCACCGCCAGGGTCTGACGCTGGAGACGGTGGAAGCCAAGGATGCCGAAGATCAACGAAATCAGGATGATCAGGAAATGAACGGCGCGCCTGGGACGACGGTAGACCAGCCAGGCCAGCAACAGGATCACGATCCCGGCGGCAGCACCAGCGGACATGGCCCGCGCGCTGTCCAGGGCCTCCAGCGCCCTGCGGGTCGTTTCTGGCAAGGAAGAGGCCCAGCCGCCAAAACTCTTCACGATACCGGCCAGGATTTCAGCCAGGGTGGAATGCCAGGTCGTCTTGTCCGCCTCGGGCGCGACATGCCTGCCTGCAAGCCAGAACATGGCCAACCCCGCCAGAACCAGGGCTGACAGGGTGAGCACCAGCCGTTTCAGACCCGTGCGCCAGACCCAGGCGGCCCAGGCCAGCCAGGCGATCACAAAACAAAGGATCAATCCCAGCGGCCATTCCAGGTAGGTGACAAACACACGCGGCGCCACCAGGCTGACCAACAGGCCTCCGAGCGCGCCCCCGAGGGACATCAGAAGATAAAACTCCGTCAGGTGTCCGGCCTTCGGCTTGAGCCTGGCCAGCTCCCCATGGCAGACCATGCAGGCGAGAAAGACCGCCGCAAAGCTCCAGCCCAGCGCAAACAAATAGTTCGGCATCGGCTCGGCCGTCAGCGTCAGCTTCTTGCCCAGCGCCGTCACAAACAGCACGGCCATCGTCGGCAGCGCCCAGGCCCAGCTCGCATACCAGCGCTCATGCTCGAAACAGATGATGAAGCTCAGCAGATACAGGCTCAGCGGCACCACCCACATGAACGGGACCACGGCCACATCCTGCGACACATGATTCGTCGTCGCCAGCAGCAGCGCACTGGCGGCGGCGGGCAGGATCACCCACAGCAGACGCCGACCCCAGGAGGGCGACGCCACGGGCTCAGCCGCTGACGGCTGCGCCTCGGTCGCCGGAGCCTCCGCCAGATGGCGCGTTCGCTTCACCAGCCAGAGCGACATCACGGCAAAAGCCACGAAGCCTGCCGACCAGATCCAGGTCTGCGTGGTCACGTCCCAGACGGGCTCGATCAAGGAGGGATAACTCAGGAGCGCAGCGAGAGATCCCAGGTTGGAAAGGGCATACAACCGCCACGGGCTCCTTCCCGGCATGGCCCGGGTGAACCACACCTGGGTCAGCGGACTGGTGCTGGAAAGCACAAAATAAGGCAGGCCCACCGTGCCCAGCAGCAGCAGCAGGATGCGGCCCACCGGAGGTTCGCCACCCACGGGCTTCCAGAAGTCTCCCGGCACAATCGGCAAAAAGGCCAGAGCCCCCAGGATCAGCGCCGAATGCACCAGCCACTGCGCCCGGGGACGAAGCCGCGACAGGCCGTGGGCATAGGCATAACCCCCGAACAGCACGACCTGAAAAAACAGCATGCAGGTCGTCCACACTCCAGGACTGCCGCCGAACCATGGCAGGATGAACTTGCTGATCACCGGCTGAACTTGGAACAACAGGAAGGCGCTGAGCAGGCTCAGCAGGGAGAAAAGCAGGTACATGGAGGAGGGACGAGGCAACGCAGGCTAGCCGCGGGCCTTCCAGGCTGGCGATCTAATTTTGCTCAAATCCGGAGTTCCCGCCTGACTCGTTCCGGCGTCCAGCCCTGCTGCCTCAGCGCCCGCAGTGAGCGTGCCTCATCACGCTTGGCCAGACGCCTGCCGTTTTCATCCAGGATCAGGCGATGATGCTCCCACTCCGGCACCGGCAGGCCGAACAGCTCGATCAACAACCGATGCAGATGCGTCGCCAGCAGCAGGTCCTCGCCCCGCGTCACCAGCGTGACCCCCTGCCTCGCATCGTCCAGCACGACCGCCAGATGATAGCTCGCCGGAGTGTCCTTTCTCGCCAGCACCACGTCCCCAAAGATCGCCGGATCCGCCACCTGACGGCCATGAGCCCGGTCCTCCCAGACCAGCGGCCCGTTCACTTGGGTCAACGCTCTGCCCACATCCAGTCGCAGGGCGTAGGAAATGCCGGCGGCCATCCTCTCCTCACGCTCCGCCTGGCTCAGCGACCGACATGTCCCGGGATACAGGGGGCCGTCAGGCCCGTGCGGAGCGTTGCCCGCCTGCGCGATCTCCTGCAGGATCTCCTTCCGCGTGCAGAAACACGGATACAACAAACCCAGCGCCTCCAGCCTTTCCAAGCCGGCCCGGTAAACCGCGCCTTGCTCCGACTGCCGGATCACGGGCTCCTCCCACTTCAATCCCAGCCAGGCCAGGTCTTCAAAAATGCCCGCCTCATACTCTGGACGTGCACGGGTCAGATCCAGATCCTCCAGCCTGACCAGGAACCTGCCCCCGCCGCTTCTCTCCGCCGCAAACAGGGCCGCATAGGCATGCCCAAGATGCAGCCAGCCGGTCGGGCTCGGGGCAAAGCGTGTGGTGAAGCTGTTCATCGTTTGTCCGGAAATCTATGCGCAGGCCCCGGCGCTCCGACAAGCCTTCAGATCATCGTCGATCCTCCCGCGCCCGCTGGTATGCCCGCCGGACCAGCACCTTCGGCTGGCGACGGCCGAACAAAAAATCACACTGCGCCCATGCATCGGATCACCGGCCCGCTCCTCCTGCTGCTTCTAACGCTCCACTCCCCCGCAACGGCGGCGGAACAGGTCCTCTTCGCCTTCGACGACCACGGCATCGCCTGGCAGCACAACCTCAAGCTGACCCTGGAAACCGCTGTGAAACACCCCGGCAACCCCGTTCTCCGCAGCGGCCCTCCCGGCTCGCCCGATCATGGCCACGCGATCCTTTATGGCACCGTCCTGAAACAGGGCGACACCTTCCGCATGTGGTACCTCGGCATGCACGAGCCCGAGGTGAAGTCCGGCCAGGCTCCCGGCTGGTGGCGGCCCATGTGCTACGCCGAAAGCAAGGACGGCGTCACCTGGACCAAGCCCGACCTCGGCCTCGTGGAGTTCAACGGCAACAAGCATAACAACATCTGCCTCATCGAGGGCGAGCCCTTCTCCATGACACGGGTGAACGACTTCCTGTCCGTTCTTCACGACCCTGAGGATCCCGACCCCTCACGCCGCTACAAGTGCGCCTACATCGCCCACATGCCCTTCGACGAGGTCAGGGGCGGGCGCAGCCGGATCGGCCCTGACGAACGCCGCTGGGGCGCCTTCGTCACGGCCACCAGCCCCGACGGCCTGCGCTGGAAATGCGTCGGCGACCGCCCCGTCAACGCCGGCGGCGAACGCTTTGAAGTCAGCGGCCTCTACCGCTTCGGCGACTTCTATTACGGCACCGGCCAGCTCCTCAGCCCCTGGTCCTGGCGGCCCGACGGCAGCCCGGTCGGACGCGACATGCTCGCCTATCGTTCGCCGGACTTCACTCGCTGGTCGAAGGCCAAGGCCTTCTCCTTCGCGCGCCCCGGCCAGCTCGCCAATCCCCCCGTGAAAGGCCAGCAGATGCACATGGGCGCCGGCATCTGGAACCGTGGCAACGTGCTCGTCGGCCTGCACGGCATGTGGCAGGACGCCGAACAAACTCCGCCGAAGGGCAAAAGCTGGAACTACGGCGTGCGCGTCGACCTCGGCCTGCTCATCAGCAATGACGGCGTGCATTTCCGCGAACCCATACCCGGCCACACCGTCATTCCGCGCGGCAAGGCGGGCGAGTGGGACGACATCGCCATCCTCCAGGGCCACGCCTTTGTGAACGAGGGCGACCGCACGATGATCTGGTACTCGCACTGGGACACCGGCGGCGTGCTCGAGAACATGGACATCGGTCTCGCCACGCTGCGACGCGACGGCTTCGGCCATCTCTCCCGCCATGTGCCGGAGGAGGAGGGGCATTTCATCACCAGCCCGTTCACCGCCGAAAAAATCGCGCTGAACCTCGAAGGCGTCACGCCCGAATCCCCGCTCACCCTTCAGCTTCTCGACCCGCTCGACCGCCCGATGGAAGGCATGGAAACCCGGCTCACCTCCAGTGGTGTCAAGGTCGAGGCCCTCTGGCCGAAGCCCCTACCAGCCGGCCAGAAACGGGCCCTGCGGGTAAACTATCCTGCGAACAGCCAGGCCAGGGTTTATGCCGTGTATCTGTACTGACGACGCCAGTCCGGCAAGCTGGACACCTCATGAGGCGTTTGCTGGGCCATGCCATTTTTAGCCCTGCGTCTTCCTGCGGCTGCCATCGCCGTCATCATCAGTTCCGCGGCGTTTTCCCTGCCCGCCGCCGGGCCCATGCCCGATTCGCTGCGTGCCTTCACCCAGCCGCCACCGGAACTCGCCCGGGAAACCGGCGGCTATCGCTCCCCGCTGGTCTTCAAGAACGGTTCCAAGGTGCAGACCGCCGACGACTGGGCACGCCGCCGGGCCGAGATCCTTCGCAACTGGACCGCCATCATGGGCGAATGGCCGCCTGTCCTCGACAAACCCAAGCTGGAAATCCTCGAATCCAAATCGCGCGAGAATTTCATCCAGCAGAAGATCCGCCTGCAGATCGCTCCCGACCAGCAAAGCGACGGCTGGCTGCTGAGCCCCGAAGGTCCTGGTCCCTTCCCCGCCGTTTTCGTGCCTTATTATGACCCGGAAACCAGCGCCGGCCTCGGGTCCAAGCCACTGCGCGACTTCGCCTACCAGCTCACCAAGCGCGGTTTCGTCAGCCTCAGCATCGGTTCACCCGGCGGTGACGCCCGCAAGCCCGTCTTAAGCGCTCAGGCGAAGTGTCAGCCCCTCAGCTACCTGGCCTACATCGCCGCCAACGCCTGGCAGTCGCTCGCCAGCCTGCCGCAGGTCGATCCCAAACGCATCGGCATCGTCGGCCATTCCTACGGCGGCAAATGGTCGATGTTTGGTGCCTGCCTCTGGGACAAGTATGCCTGTGGCGTGTGGTCCGATCCCGGCATCGTCTTCGACGAAACCCGCCAGAGCATCAACTACCAGGAGCCCTGGTATCTCGGCCTCGATCCTGCGATGACGCGCAAGCCGGGCCTGATCCGCCCAGACAGCCCGCGCACCGGTGCCTACAAGACCCTGATCGACCAAGGCCATGACCTCGTCGAGTTCCAGGCCCTCATGGCGCCACGACCGTTTCTGGTGTCCGGCGGTGCCGAAGATCCGCCCAAACGCTGGGCCGTGCTGAATCACCTGCGCAGCGTCAACCAGCTCCTGGGACATGAGGATCGCGTGGCGATGACCAATCGCGAGAAGCACGATCCGAACCCCGAATCGAACGACGTCATCTACCGCTTTTTCGAGCATTGGCTGAAGTGATTCCCGCCAAGCCCTGTCGCATCCGAAAAGAAGATGTGTGAAAATGTAAAAAAGCCGTTGCTTATTCACCCCGTCTTGGCAGAATCGCGGCCCTCCCAAACGAGGCTCGGTAGCTCAGTCGGTAGAGCAGGGGATTGAAAATCCCCGTGTCGGCGGTTCGATTCCGTCCCGAGCCACCATCGCTTTATAAAGCGTTGGTTTTCATTGGTTCACATAGTCAGGAAGCATCCTCGCTCCACGAGTGCCAAAAACAGTTCAACGAATTTCATCCGTTTGCGCTGTTTGCTGATTTCGATCGAAAGAATTTCGATTCCCCTCAAGCGAACCAGTCTCGACTCCCTATTGAGGCTACGACAGCAGCAACAGCCTGCACGTCTTGGCGAACGTGTCCGCTCCAGGATGATCTCAAGCAGCAGCCTTGCCACCTCGGTCTGGCCCCCTGCCCTGTTCGTTCTGCTTTTGGCAGCGGCGCCAAACCTTTTGCTTTTCATGCCGCGTCCGCCTCTGTGTACGCGTGTGCGGTCGCCTCAACCAGTTTGCCAAGCTCCCTGCCCTCTCCATCGCCGGCAGAAGCCTCGGCTTGGCCCGGCGCAGGTCCAAGACCCGTGAAGACCGCAGGTCCGCCGTCCAGGTGCTCCACAACATCTGCCCCACGGATTATGCCGATGCCTTCCATCTCGATGCCCGGAATGAACTCGTGCTCGAACGCATGCGCTTCGGCCTGCTGCCCGCCTGGGCCAGAGGCAGCAAGGCCGAGGTCGCCAAAAAGTTCCTGCACACCTTCAACGCCCGCTGCGAAAGCGTCTTCGACCTCGCCTCCTTCCGCCTGCCCATCCTGCAACGCCGCTGCCTGATCCCGGTGCGCGGCTGGCACGAATGGCCCTCGCGCTCCGCCCCCTTCTTCATCCATCACCGCGATGAAACTCCCCTGCTCCTCGCCGGTCTCTGGGAAGTGTGGGAAAGCGGCTCGCTTGAAGATGCCGCCGACGGCTCTGTGGTGACCTCGATGAGCGTCATCACCACCCCGCCGGGCCGTTACCTGGGCAAGTTTCACGACCGCAGCCCGCTGATCCTGGAGGGAGACGCCGCCTGGCACTGGCTGCAGCCAGGCCTTTCCAAGGAGGAGGTCTGTGCGTTTTTCCAGCCCTACGACAGCCCGCTGCTGGAGGCCTTCCGGGTTTCCATCGCGGCCAACCAGGCGCGCAACAAGACCGAGGAGGTGTTCCGCCCCATCGCGCCGCCGGTACCCCAGGGGGGCGACGACCCGGTCGTGATCGATCCCGGAGAGGAGACAACACCGAATCTGGAGCTGTTTTAAAGCCGGACCTGAGTTCATCTCATGGATGACCTGTGTCGGCGTCGAGCTGTCCGTGATTGAAAAGCCAGGAGGCGGATTCGTAAAGGGAGACCGTGTCATCGAGCACCGGCTGAAGCTTGCCCGAATTGTCGATGTTGAGCGATCCCTTTCGAAGATCCACATGCCCCAGGGTGAACTCACGCTTGGGCTTGAGCATGCCCAGGGCGTCGTGCTGGATGTAGGCGATCTTCTGGTAGTTGGAGACAAAAACACGCTCACGGTCCGGCGTGTAGCCGGCGGAAAGGACATCCTGGCCGTAAAAGCGGGAGATGTAGCTCCAGTTCATCCAGCCGAAAAGGGTGGGCATCATGTCGATCTGGCTGCACAGACGGTCCACGATTTGCGGTTGCACGAGCTTCGGATTCCAGATGAGGCAGGGAATGTGGTACTTGGTCACATCCAGCTCCATCCTGCCGGCGCTGCTGTGGCAGTGGTCGGCCATGATGATGAACACGGTGTTGTCGAACCAGGGTTTCGATCTTGCCTTGTCGAGGAAGTCCCCGATGCACCAGTCGGTGTATTTGACGGCAGAGTCACGGCTTCCCTGAGGCAGGTCGATGCGCCCTTCAGGAAAGGTGAAGGGGCGGTGGTTGGACACGGTCATCACGTGCATGAAGAAAGGCTTCTGGCCGGCGTGATTGCCATCGGCCTCCTGAAGGGCCCAGCGAAACAAATCCTCGTCGGCCACCCCCCAGGCGTTTTCAAACGTGACGTCCGAGCTGCTCTTGGCGAGCCTGTCCACGACGCGATAGCCGTTGCTCGTGAAGAAGGATCCCATGTTGTCAAACAGGGCGTTGCCACCATAGACGAAGCTGGTGTCATAGCCGCGCTCACGACAGAGTGAGCCGATGCTGAAAAGGTGCGCGTTCTGAGGCCGACGCCAGATGATCGACTGTCCCGGCGTGGGAGGGACACAAAGCGTGATGGCTTCCAGACCACGCACCGTGCGGGTGCCGGTGGCGTAGAGGTTGTTGAAAAAAATACCTTCATCAGCGAGCCGGTCGAGCCGTGGGGTGAGGTAGCTCTTGATCTTAAAATTGATCTTGAAGTGGCTCATGAAAGCGGCGCTGAAGCTCTCCACGGAGATGAGCACAATGTTATGGCGCATTTCCGGCCCCTCGTGCCTGATCTGACGGCGGAGATCCTGAGGGTTGGCGGAGACTGGCGGTGTGTCCGGCAGCGTGAGGAGCTGCTTGGCTCTTGCCAGGGCCTTGTCGGCGGGCTGCTTGAGATAAAAGCGCTCGAAATCGATGCCTGTCCAGAAGGCCGCGCAAAAGGAATACGGCCCGTTTTTGGCCAGCTCGCGGTTGAACTCATTGGAAAACGGCGGGAGCTGCGACTCGGAAAACAGGTTCGTGCTCACTGCGCAGGGAAGGGCCAGGGCCAGCACAGGTGCCGCGCGTCGCCTCCAGGCAGCGTCACCTGCGGCGATCCAGCTCACCAACCCCAGCTTCCAGGCGGCCAGGGCTGCCGCAGCACCGACACCGGCCAGCCCGGCGAAGATGAGAGGCATGGGGTAGGACTGCTTGATGTTGTTCACCACCTCCTGGGTGAACACCAGGTAGTCCACGGCAATGAAGTTAAAGCGCACTTGAAACTCGTCCCAGAAGAACCATTCGGCCACGGCAATGAAGATCAGCACCACGGAGTAAAGGCCGATGATCACCGAAAGGATCCAGGCCGCCGCCCGGGAGCGCCAGATGGCGACGGGCAGAAGCAAGCTGAGCAGCAGCCACGGGATCAGCGCAAAGCAGAGGGCCAGGGCGTCATACCAGAGCCCGTAGGCAAATGAGCCCAGCAGGGACAGATCCCAGGCCACATCCCCCCTTCCCTGGAAAAGCAAGGCCAGCCTGGTCAGGGTGGAAATGGCCAGAAAAAGACCACCGAGAACCACGCTCCCCCGGCTTAAAAGGGATGATGCCTGAAAGGAGACAGGAGAGGATGCGGAGTGTGACATGCGAAGAATGCAGGCCACTCGTTGAAGATGTTGCAGGCGCCTAATGACGGACTTGTCATGCAGATGAAAAAGCTGTCATAATTCCAGTCTTGTGATCTGCCGCGTGACAGAGGGCAGTTGTCGTGAACTGTCCTTTCCGAGCCCTTCCCACGTTCATGCGCCTCCTCGTCATTGAAGATGAAAAAAAGACCGCTGCCTTCCTCGAAAGCATGCTGAGGGCGGAGGGCTTTGAAACCCGCGTGGCCGCAGACGGTGCGGACGGCCTCAAGCAGGCCATCGCGGGAGGCTTTGACATCATCCTGTCCGACATCATGCTTCCCAGGCTCGACGGACTCGGCCTGGTGCAGGAACTGCGACGCCAGGGGGTCACCACGCCGGTGATCATGCTTTCCGCACGCGGCGAGGTGGAGCAGCGTGTGGAGGGGCTCAATGCCGGAGCTGACGACTATGTCCCCAAGCCTTTCGCGACCTCCGAACTGCTGGCGCGCATTCGGTCCCTGGTGCGCCGTCATCAGGGATTGAGGCCTGGCGCGCTCACGGTGGGGGACCTGAGCCACGATCCGGCGACCCGTGAAACGCGGCGTTCAGGAAGGCGCGTGGAGCTGTCCACACGTGAAGCCCTGCTGCTGGAGTGCCTGCTGAGGGCCGAGGGCGCGGTGGTGAGCCGTCGGGACATCCTCAGCGCTGTCTGGGAATATGACTTCGATCCTGGCACCAACATCGTGGATGTTTATGTGCGACGCCTGCGGGACAAGATTGACCGCAGCACCAGCACGCCGCTGATCCACACCATCCGGGGGCTGGGCTATGCCCTGCGCGAGCGGCCATGACATTGCATCGACGCATCCTCACCTTTTACACCGGCACCCTGCTGGCGGCGATTGTCGTCATTACCTTCTGGAGCTGGTTTGAGTTTCAGGAGCAGCGCCAGATCCTGCTGATGAAGGGCGTTGAAGCGGTGAAGAAGGAGAGTCCCCTGGTCGAGGCGCTGGAAATCCTGCTGGCCGGCGGCGTGCCCGCCCTGCTGATCGCGCTTGTCGGCGGTCATCTTCTCATGAAAAAGGCGCTCAGGCCGATCACCGAACTGACCGAAGCGCTGGAAAACACCGAGGTGGCCAATCTCTCAAAAACCGTCCCCCGCAGCGACAACGGCGACGAACTCGATCGCATGGCGGCGGTGTTTAACGACATGAAGCAGCGCCTGGGAGCAAGCTTCACACAGTCGCGTGAGTTCACCCTGCACGCCTCCCATGAGCTGAAGACGCCGCTCACCATCCTGCACGGCACTCTTGAACAGATGCTCACGCAGGAAACCTGGGGCGTGGCGGGCCACGAAAGGCTGGTGTCCATGATCGAGGAAGTGCAGCGGCTCTGCCAGATCGTCAGCCAGCTTGCCTTCCTCGCCCGTGCCGACGCTGGACAAATGGTGCTGAACCGGGAGTCGCTCGCCCTGGATGACCTGGTCCGCGACCTGGCGGATGAAACCGTGATCCTGGCGGCACCTCGTTCCATCAAGGTCTGCCTGAAAGCATGCGAACCATGTCGCGTGCAGGCGGACCACATGAGGCTGCGACAGCTTCTGCTCAACCTCGCCGACAACGCCGTGAAGCATAACCGTGAGGGGGGAGACGTGTGGATCAGCCTGGTGAATGAAGGGCACCAGGCCGTCTTCAGCATCCGCAACACCGGAGCCTCCCTGCCGCCGGAACAGCAAGCCAGGGTGTTCGAGCGATTTTTCAGGGGTGACGTCGCTCACAGCAGCGTGACCGAGGGCAGCGGGCTCGGGCTGAGCATTGCCCAGTCCATCGTCGAAGCTCATGGAGGAAAAATCCACTATTCGTGCACGCAGGAATCACACACCGAAGTGACCTTCAGGCTGCCGCTGACGGATCCGGACAAATAAGCCGGACAGTCGCACGGGCGAATGCGATCGAACGCCCCTTCGGAAATCTCAGCCTAGCACGGAGATAACAGGCCCTCCTCGAATCATGAGGCGATGTGTCCCGGCATACGAGGCCCTTTCCTCAAACCCTCGCGCCCATGAGCACTTTCATGACGTCATCCAGGGTGATCCAGCCAATGAGAGTGGCGTTCGTGTCTTCCACCAGGGCGGCGACTTCGTGCTTCTCCAGAAACAAGGCCAGAAGCTGGGTCAGGGAGGCGGAGCCGGAGATGCGCAGCACGGGCCGCTCCAAAGTCTGCCAGGAGGCGGTCGCAGGGCCGACCAGGTTCTGCACAAACAACTCGCGCACCCGCACATAACCGGTCACCTCGTCCATCATCCCCGTGGCGCTGACCGGATAGCTGCGGTGCAGCTTTTCTCCCTGGGCCCTCACGTTGCCGGCGAGGTCAAGCCTGCGGTCGAAGAGCTTCACCGCCTCCGCCGGCACCATGGCCGTCCTCACGCGCCGGGCGCTGAGGGTGGCGGCGTGGATCATGATGATCTCCTCCTGATTGTGCAAAAGTTGTTCGGCACGGGCGCTCTCCACCAGGGTGATGATGTCCATGATGCGATCGCTCCGATCCCGGCTGGCGCTGGAATGGCGTTTCAGGCGTTCACAGAACTTTTCCATCAACCCGACGAGCGGGTGGCAGAGGCGCAGCATCCAGGTCAGCGGACCGATGAGCCGGGGCGCCAGGCTTCCGGCGCAGTGCACGCCCAGGATCTTCGGGGCCATCTCGCCGCCAAAAAGCACGGCCACGGTCATGAAGGCCGAGAACCCCCAGAGCCAGTCCGCGCCGCAGACTTCGGAAAACATTGCACCCGCCAGTGTCGCCAGCCCGGTGTTGGCCAGGGTGTTGAAGACCAGGATGGCGGAGATCGGCCGCTCAATACGCTGTTTCATGGCCAGCCAGCGGCCCGCCTTGGCGACGCCCTTTTTTTCCTGAACCTGGAGTTCCAGGGGATTCAGGCTGAGCAGAACAGCCTCGGTCAACGAGCAGAGGAAGGACACCCCGAGCACGGTGACCGTGGTGACGATGAGCAGAAGGATCATGGCCAGCGGACGTGCGCCTCAGCAATCAGGCAAAGACCTTCAGCAGGGTGCGCAGGCTCAGGCCGATCACCAGGAGGCCGACCAGGATCAGGAAGGGCCTGTGCGGCACATGCTTGCAGATCCAGGCGCCGATCGGTGCCGCCAGGACACCTCCGGCGGCCAGGCTCAGGATGACATCCCAGTGACCGATGCCGATGCCCAGCAAAAACCCCAGTGACGCGGAAAGCGTCACAAAAAACTCGACCGCGTTGACGCTGCCAACCGTCTCACGGAGCGGATTGCCTCGGGCAAGGAGCGTCGAACCCACGATCGGTCCCCAGCCACCGCCGCCGATGGCGTCGATGAACGCACCGAAGAAGGCCAATGGCTTGACATGGGTGGTGACGGCCTTCGGCGGGAAGGAGCGCACCGCCTTGACAATGAGCACCAGACCCATGAGCAGCAGGTAGGCCGCGATCCAGGGCTTGATGGCGTCGCCAGGAAGCTGTGACAGGATGTAGGCTCCCAGAAAGGCGCCGGCCACGCCAGGGAGCAGCAGGCGGAAGAAAAGGCTCTTGTTGATGTTGCCAAAAGCGTGGTGAGACACCGCGCTGGCTCCCGTGGTGAAGCACTCCGCCGCGTGCACCGTGCTGCTGACCACGGCGGGTGGCAGGCCGAGGCCGATCAGCAGGCTGGAGGCTGTGACGCCGTAGGCCATGCCCAGGGCACCGTCGACAAGCTGAGCGGCAAAGCCCACCAGCGCGTAATAAATCCAATGTTCGTCCATGGGCCTTGGGCTCAGAGGTTGGGGGCGTAGGCCTGGAGCAGGCGGTATTCGGCCAGGATGGTCTTCACGGCCGCCACCGTGGCGTCCACCTGTTGATGCAACGGCGCAAAGCCGGGGGTCTCAAAGACAATCTCCAGAGGCTTCACGGCCTGCTCGGGAGGAGCACTGAGGATGCCCAGATATCCCTCGCGGATGATGCCTTCGCTGGCGAGGAAGCCATCGATGAGCGGATCCTGGTTCCAGGGCAGATGCACGGCCGCGGCCTCAAGCGCAGGCTTCAGCAGATGCTCGCTGAGCAGGGCGCCGCTGACGAAACCGTAGCAACCTTCACTGTCCGTGTCGGAGTGCAGGGCGATGATGCCGTCGTACTGTTCGCGGCGCAGCTCAGACTCCAGATAAAGCACCTCGGGCTCGATCGAGCCGCTCCAGAACTCCCGGTTCAGGTCCAGGCCGTTCTGATTCTGACGCGTGCCCAGGTTGCGGCCGGTCGGGTTGCAGACCGGAAAGATGTGAAGCTCATAATCACCCAGTTCATCCGGCTTGTCGGAAGCCCAGCGGATGATCTCATGTGCCGCCAGGATGCCCGCCTCCTCGTCGCCATGAATGCCAGCGAAGAGGGCGAACTTGAAGCCATGACCGCGTTTCAGAGGCCTGCTGACCACCTTGGGGATGTAGACCCCGAGGTCGTGGGGCATGCTTTCCAGCAACAAACGCGGCGTGGGCCGGGTAAACTGGCTGAGCAGCTGCTCAGGGATGCGCCGGGCTGTGGTGGATGTGTCGGTCATAAAAATGGTTGGGCAGTTCGGAAGACGGGTTCAGGAGGAGACCTTGGAGCGGGCCTCCTCGGCCAGGGCGGTGGAGAGGTAGCGCTCGCCCGTGCTGCAGCCGATGGTGACGATGAGCCTGCCCGAGTTTTCAGGACGGGCGGCGACTTGCAGCGCCGCCCACACGTTGGCTCCCGTCGAGATGCCAACCAGCAGGCCCTCCTCGGCGGCGAGCCGACGCGCCGTGGCGATGGCGTCCTCGTTGGAAACCTGAATGACTTCGTCGATGACGTCGAGGCTCAGGTTCTTGGGCACAAAGCCCGCGCCCGTGCCTTGAATCGTGTGCGGTCCGGGCACCAGGGGTTCGCCGCGCAGCGTCTGGGTGATGACCGGCGAATCCTTCGGCTCGACCGCGATGGACTTCAGCCCGGGACGGCGGGATTTGATGACTTCACTGACCCCCGTGAGGGTTCCGCCCGTGCCGACCGCCGCCACAAAGACATCGATGGCACCTTCCGTGTCAGCCCAGATTTCCTCGGCCGTGGTGCGACGATGCACCTCGGGGTTGGCGGGATTGGAAAACTGCTGCGGCATCCATGCACCCGGGGATTCCGCGAGCAGCTCCTCCGCCCTTCGGATGGCGCCCTTCATGCCGTCCTTGGCGGGCGTCAGCACCAGCTCGGCTCCAAGCAGGGCGAGCAAGGTGCGACGCTCCACGCTCATGCTCTCCGGCATGGTCAGCGTCAGCCTGTAGCCGCGGGCGGCGGCGACGAAAGCCAGGGCGATGCCCGTGTTGCCGCTGGTGGGCTCGATGATGTGTCCGCCCGGCTTCAGGATGCCCTGGCGTTCAGCGTCATCGATCATCGCCCGGCCAATGCGATCCTTGACGCTGCCGAGAGGATTTTTGAACTCCCCCTTGAGGTCGATCGTTGCCGGCAGTCCGGCGGTGATGCGATTCAGGCGAACCAGGGGAGTGGCGCCAATGGTGTCGGTGATGCTTGTGGAATAGGACATGGGAGGATCGGGGATGGGGCTCGATGTAGGTTCAACGTGCGCCGTTGAGCCAGCGGTGAAGCCAGTTGCGCAGACGGAAGCTGAAGAGTCCTTCCGGAGGCTGACGGTAGGGGGATGTGATGGAGTTCATGACGGGATCTGGGCTGGACAGTTTCAGCGAACACTCCCCTGCTCCGCAGGAATGCGTGTCTTCTCCAGGCTCTCGACCTGGGTGACCCGCCCCTCGTGAACGACGAGCTGGATCGAACCAAAACGCATCGAGGCCAGCTTCTGGCGGACGATCTCGATCCAGGGTTCGGGGGATTCAGACAAAGATGGGGTGGCTGCGGCGCTCATAACGGGAACGGCTTCATCCTTCGTATTTAAAATACATCTGTCAAATAGGATTTAAACAAATAGGATTAAACCCCGAAAAACACCTGCGCCAGGCGCTTGTCGCGGCCACATTTCAGGGGCTGTCAGGCCCCACCGCCGAGGCCGCAAGCGGCTTCGGGCTGCCCCCATCCTTCGGAAGTTCATGCTGCCAGCGGAACCAGCCCGTCCAGGTGGCGTCGGGCCTGGGACCGGGCTCGCAGGCCAGGTTGGCGCCTGCCTTCAATCCCGTCACAAGCCCGGCAATCACAAGGGGCTTTGAAGAAGGCCGGGTGCGAAGGATCCGGTTGTCCTCAAAGGAGCAGTCGCGCGGAAGATGCACCCACTCCTGGTCCGGCTTCTCAAGGCCGATCTGCAGCGGCGAGCAGTCCACCCAGGTGTTGCCGGCAATCCGGCATCGGGTTGCCGCCGAGGCGGTGTTGTCGTCATATCTGTCACCAATGGCCTCGGTCGTCTCCGTGTCATGCAGGCCTGGAAAAATCGAAAACGGAGCTTCATGACGGGAGCCGGTCAGGCCGGCGAAGAAGTTGCCCGTCACCCGGTGGTCGAAGCCAAAGAGCTTGATGCCACCGAAGCCCGGCCTGTCCTCGGTGGCGATGATGATGTTGCCGGCGGCCGTGCTGCGGCTGCCGAGACGCATGCAGATGGCGCCACGGCAGTTGATGAGCGTGTTGTTGCGCACGATGTTGTCCGAGGACTTCAGGGACAGGATCTCATCCTCGCCGCTGCAGCGTTCGAAGAGGTTGTCTTCAATGATCGTGAAGGAGCTGCGCCCGGACGCCCCCAGGTCATTGCCGCCGGTGCGCAGGGTCTCATGCCCGTTTTCACGCCCGGCGTCGACGACATCGCGGAAATGATTGTGATCGACACGGTCATGCTGTGAGCAGACCAGGGCCGCATCATCACCGCGGATGAACAGCGGGCTGCCGCGGTTCACCTTCCGGTCGAACAAATTATGATCCAGACGGTTGTGCGAGCTGCGCGCGCCCTCGACGGTCACCCAGTGCTCCCAATGCCGGGGCTTCTTCCGCTCCGTCGGCCGGAAGGTGTTGCGGGTCACGCGCACGTGGCGGCAGTTTTCGAGGCGGATGCACTGCTGGTCGGCGTCATTTTCAAACACCAGGCCCTCGATGACCACATGGGCGCAGTCCTTGAGCACCAGGCCGCAGGCTCCGGCGATCACCGCCCTGCCCCGGTTTTCCGCACGCAGGACGGCCGGCTGTTCCGTCGTGCCCACGACGCCCCTGAGGGTTGGGAAGCCCTTCATGACATGCGTTCCGTCCGAAACCGCCACCACCTTTCCAGGCTTCACCTCCTGAAGCAGACTGTCGAAATCCGGAGCGGCGGCCAAGGCCACGTTGCCTTGCGTGGAAAGCATCAGCAGGACGCCGCAAAGCCGGAACAGGACGGTGCACAGGAATGACATGTGGCCACTCAAACGCCGGGCATGGCCGCTTCTGTCGACAGCCCCGCCGTGCCGACTGCATCAAAGGGCCGTCGGCCTGCGACGCCGGAGCAGCAAGCCGAGCAGGCCTGCGGCCAGAAGCATCACGCGCCCGGGTTCCGGAACGATGGCGGTGACGGAGATCAGACCGCCCGAATAAAGCTGGCTCCAATCCCAGCCCAGGCCGAGGCTGGAAAGGTCGGGAAGCTCCAAGGGGTTGCCTGTCTGCAAACCCTCGGAAGGCAGGTTGGCAAAGGTTCCCGTCAGGCCGGACCAGTCGAAGAGCCTGAAGGATGAACCCTCCGTCCAGCCTCCGGGCGAGACTGCCACATTCGTGTTCAGGCGCAGGATGGAACCGCTCAGTACCGGGGCTCCCAATCCATTGCCCGAACTGCTGGTGAAGATGACCCGGTCATGACTGCCCGTCTGGGCATTGAGCCCGCCGCTGGCCGTGCCGCCGATGATGTCGAGCTCCAGCGTTCCGCGCAGCGTGAAGGAGGCGTCAGCCTTCAAGGTCAGCACCTGCGCGTCGATCAGGCCCGACTGTCCGGCAAACACCGTGCCTCCTGTCTCCAGGATGAATGAAGCGCCGGAGGCCGTGGAGCCAGCGATGCCATTGCCGCCCAGCCTTGCCGAAGCCGCGACCACCACCGAACCCGAGCCGGTTGCCGTGCTGCTGCCGGCGATCAGGGTGCCCGCGTTGACATAGGTCGTGCCGCTGTAGGAATTCGCTCCGGAAAGGTTCAAAAGACCGGCGCCGCCCTTCACCACATGCACACTGCCGGCGCCGTTGTCGGCAATGGCGGCCGAGATGTTGAGGTTCGCCCCGGTGACTCGCAAAAACAGCTCCGCGCCCGCCGTGTTCCCAGCGGTCAGGCTGCCGTTGGTGATCTGGCTGCGATTGGCGGCACCGTTGTTGCCGACAGCGCCCCCCTGCTTGATCAGGCCGCCGCTCTGCACCGTGAGCAGGGAGCCGCCGAGATTGATGTCGATGCCCGTCGTCAGGTTCATCGATGCCACCTCCCTGGCGGCATTCAGGGTCTGATCGGCGGCAGGCTTCACATGCAGGGCCCCATTCCAGTCGGCCTGAACTGCCGAG
>CAZXPU010000007.1:21335-78399 GCA_964642905.1 uncultured Prosthecobacter sp. | reverse complement strand
AAGTATCTCGCGGTGGAGACGGCCATGCAGATCATCAGCGACGCCATCAGCCGGACCGAGGGCGATGACAGCGCTTCCTCAGGCGGGGGCACGGGCACGAATTCAACCAGCACCCAGAACAACAACAGCCAGAACCGAAACAACAACAACAGCAGCAGCCTGTTCAACAACAACAGCAATTCTCTCGGCAGCAATGGCATGAACGGCGGTCTGGGGGGCAGCGGAGGACTTGGCGGATCCAGCAGCTTTGGCTCCGGCGGTGGCAACCTGACTCCGCTCCGTGAGAACAACGGACCCACCTCCATGCTGATTGGCAAAACCCTGCTGATCTCGGATCCGGTGGCCAATTCGATCTACGCTTCAGGACCTCCCGAGCACCTGCGCATCCTCAATGAAATCATGGATGAGCTCGATCACCGCCCTCAGCAGATCATCATTTCCGCCCTCATCGGGGACTACCAGACGACGGAGAACAGGGGCTTTTCCCTGGAAACCGCCTTCCGAGGACGCAGGGGCAACGGATCTGGTGGGCTTTTCGGGCAGATCGGCGCCAGCCCGGGGCTTCCGACCATCAGCACCACGACCACCAGCAACAATAACAACAATAATAATAACGGCAACACCACGACCACGACGAACAACATCCTGGATCCGCGTGCTGCGATTGGCGCCGCCGCCAACTACGCGATTGGCAACGGTTTTTCGTTTTACGGGGGCATTCATCAGGGGCTCGACATGCTGGTGAACACCCTGGAGACGGACAACAACTTCAAGGTGCTCGCCAGGCCGACGATCTTCACCCAGAACAACACGCCCGCCACCCTGACCAGCGGCCTGTCGTTCCCGATCGCCGCCTCGACCCAGAGCTCCCTGGTCGGCGGGGTGAACAACAACAGCTTTCTCTCCAACGTCCAGTATCAGGACATCGTGCTGAGCCTGAACATCATCCCGCTCATCAATTCCGAGGATGAACTGACCCTGCAGATCTCCCAGCAGAACAGCGAGCGTGCCGGCAACACGACCATCACGGACAACGTCTATCCCATCATCAGCAAGCAGGAGCTCAACACCGTGATTGCCTGCCGCAACAACTCGACCGTCCTTCTCGGCGGCCTGATCCGTAACGATGAAAACAAGACCGGCTCCAGAGTGCCCATCCTCGCCAGCATTCCTGTCCTCAATAAAATTCTGGGATCCCGAACCAGGGACCGGTCCGCCCGTGAACTCCTGATCTTCATCCAGCCACGCATCGTCAAGGGGCTGGATGACCTGCCTCCCAGCATTCATGATTCCGTGGGCGCCAGTGCCTTTGGCGACGAGGCCCAGGCGGCGTTCAACCTGGAGCGCAACGCCCTGGACCGTGCGCGTTTGAATGCCACGCTGGAAACCGAGAAACCGCGCTTTACCCAGCGCATGAAGACGCTGCTGAACCGGATCATCTTGAACGACTGAGAATTTGCTGAGGCTGTGCGGCAAAGGATTTCCCCGGGAGGCTGAAGCTTTCAGCCCAAACCTCATTCAGCACGCTGTGATGGCGGCGCTTTTCCACCTCGAAGACATGCTGGAGGGTGACTCCGCCTGTCTGTTCCATGTTGCCTCGCCCGCGATGACAGGTGTTTGCCGGAGGAATGCGGGGCGAACGCTTCTTTGAACTCCCTCTTGCCTCGCAGGAATTCCCCTCTTTCTCTCCCCGCTTCCGAATCCCTCCTCCCTCCATGCCCATCGCCCGTGCCCTTCTTTCCGTTTCCGATAAAACCGGCCTGCTCGAATTTGCCAAAGGCCTGGCAGAACTCGGTGTCGAACTGCTCTCCACCGGAGGCACGGCCAAGCACCTGAAGGATGGGGGACTCAAGGTCATCGATGTCTCCGACTACACCGGTTTTCCGGAAATGTTTGAAGGACGGGTGAAAACCCTTCATCCCAAGGTTCATGGCGGGCTTCTTCAGCGTCGTGACAACGACGACGACAAGCGCAACGCCTCCAAGCACAACATTCCGGTCATCGATCTCGTCATCGTGAACCTGTATCCCTTTGAGCAGACGGTGGCGAAGAAGGACGTCACCCTGGAGGAGGCCATCGAGAACATCGACATCGGCGGTCCTTCCATGCTGCGCAGCGCCGCCAAGAACCACCGCTGGGTCACGGTCATCTGCGATCCCGCCGACTACGCCTCCGTGCTGGCCGAGATGAAGGAAAACAGCGGCGACACCACCCTGGCCACCCGTGAGCGCCTCTCCTGCAAGGTCTTCCAGCGCACCTCCACCTATGACGCCGCCATCGCCAGCTTCCTGAACAAGGAGCAGGTGACCCAGAAGACCTTCTCCATCAGCCTGCCGCTTCACAGCGAGCTCCGCTACGGCGACAATCCGCACCAGAAGGCGGCCCTCTACGGCAACTTCAGCGACTACTTCACCCAGCTTCACGGCAAGGACCTCAGCTACACCAACGTCCTCGACATCCACGCCGCCGCGGGATTGATCCATGAGTTCCGCCGCCCGACCGTGGCGATTTTGAAACACACCAACCCCTGCGGCGTCGGCTGCGCGGAGGAAGATCTGCGCGAAGCCTGGACCAAGGCTTTTGAAACCGACAAGCAGGCGCCCTTTGGCGGCGTCATCGTCATCAACCGCAGCATGCCGCTGGGCCTGGCCAAGATCATCTCCGAGATTTTCACTGACGTCATCATCGCCCCGGATTTCGACGCCGACGCCCGCGCCCTGCTTCAGAAGAAGAAGAACCTGCGCCTCATTCAGATGCTTCCCAGCGTTACCGAGGCCTTGAGCCAGCCCATGATCCGCTCGGCCCCCGGAGGGGTGATGGTCATGGACAGCGACCCCCGCGCCCTCGGCCTGGAAGACCTGGAGTCGAAGGTCAAGACCAAGCGCCCTCCCACCCGTGAGGAGATCGAGGCCATGCGCTTCGCCTGGCGTGTTGTGAAGCACGTGAAGTCCAACGCGATCGTCTTTGCCTCGCACGACCGCACCCTTGGCATTGGAGCCGGGCAGATGAGCCGCGTTGACAGCTGCCGCATCGCCGTCTGGAAGGCCAAGGAGGCCGGGCTCAGCCTGGAGGGCAGCGTGGTGGCCTCTGACGCCATGTTCCCGTTTGCCGACGGATTGATCGCCTGCTCCGAAGCCGGTGCCACCGCCGCCATCCAGCCCGGTGGCAGCATGCGTGACGAGGAGGTCATCGCGGCCGCCGACGAGCGCAAGATGGCCATGATCTTCACCGGCCACCGCCATTTCCTGCATTGAGATCAGCTTCCGGTTCCGATCTGCCTCGACGAGTCCAGACTTCCTGACCGCACCGCATGAAAATCGCACTCGACGTCATGGGCGGCGACTTCGCCCCGCAAAATCCGATGGGCGGCGTCAAGCTCGCCCTGGAGAGCCTGCAGCACATTGAGAAGATCTTCCTCGTCGGCCAGCCTGAGGCCATTGAGCGGGAGATGACCGCCCAGGGAATTGCCATGGGGCCGAGGCTGGAGATCGTGCCCGCCATGCAGGTGGTGGACATGAGCGACAGCGGCCTGGATGCCGTGAGGAAGAAGAAGGACAGCTCGATTTCGCGGGCGGTGGATCTTGTTCGCGAGGGCAGGGCGGACGCGGTGGTGAGCGCAGGGCACACCGGTGCCGCCGTCACCGCCAGCCTGATCAAGCTGCGTACGCTGCCTCACATCGAGCGCCCGGCCATCGCCGCCATCATGCCCAGCATGACCCAGCACTGGGTGCTCATTGACGCAGGCGCCAACCCCGACAGCCTTCCCGAGCACCTGGTGCAGAACGCCATCATGGGAAGCGCCTACGCCCAGCATGTGCTTGGCCGGCCAAAGCCCCGCGTCGGCCTCATGTCCAACGGCACCGAGGAGGAGAAGGGCAACGCGCTCTGCAAGGAGACCAGCAAGCTGCTGCGCAAGACGCCCGGCATCAACTTCATCGGCAACGTCGAAGGTCACGATCTCTGGGAGACTCCTCCGGATGTGGTGGTCTGTGACGGCTTCACCGGCAACATCATCCTCAAGACTTCCGAGGCGCTTGCCCATGCCATGTTTGCCATGATCAAGGAGGGCATCATGAGCAGCACGCGCACCAAGCTGGGCGGCATGCTCGCCAAGCCGGCCTTCAAGGCCATCCACAAGCGCACCAGCGCCGATGAAGCCGGCGGCATGCCGCTGCTGGGGCTGAACGGCATCACCATCATCTCCCACGGCAGTGCCAGCCCCTACGCCATGAAGAACGCCCTGCGCATGGCCTGTGAAACCATCACCCACGGCATCAATCCGCATATCGTGCAGGCCTTGGACAAGCATCTGGATCAGCAGGAGTCCGGAGACGATGCCTGAGGCGGGTTGAATTCCAGGCCGAGGCTGGTTGCTTCGAGCAATCCGGCACTAGGCTAGTGCATCCTCTTCACCGTGCCTGTGCCTCTGACGGGACCCCGTCGGGGTCCTGAGGAACCTATGGTCTTGATGGATGCTTCGATTCGATGGCTCCCAGGTCGTCTTTCATCGTCGTGCCAGGGATAAACGAACCCTCAAGCCAAGGGGCCCACACATCATCCTCGGTCTTCGTTTTCGGTCCCGACGCAGCGGTGTCCTGCCAGCGGGCAACGAATCATCAAGAGGCAGCGAAGGTGGCCACGCGGCTTCGCTTGCTCGACGCCTCGTTTGTTCCTGATCTAAATCTCCGATGCGGATGCGCCTTGTCGTGACTGAAGCAGGCCGGGCGCAAGAAGGGGGGACGGGGGCTTCGTTTAGGCTTCAATGGTTAGGCTTTCGCTCCTGTTCACCCTGCTGCTTTCCACCTCCGCCCGGGCGGTGGATTTTTCCCACGAGATCGTGCCGCTGCTGAAGAAGCACTGCGCCGAGTGTCACGCCGGGGACAAGAAGAAGGGCGGCTTTTCCTTCAACACCCGCGCCGACCTCATGGCCGGCGCCGAGGACGGTCCGGTCATTCAGGGCGGGGATCCTGCCAAAAGCCGTCTGCTGCAGGTGGTTGTCTCCAAGGACAGCGATGAGCAGATGCCGCCCAAGGGGGCCAGGCTCACGGCGGCGGAAGTCGCCCTATTGAAGGGCTGGATCGCCGAAGGCCTGCCCTGGGAGGAGGGGTTTGCCTTCAGAAAACCGGCGTATGAGCCGCCGCTCAAGCCGCGTTCGCCCGCGCTTCCCGCCGCCTCAGCCCCGGAACGGAAGCATCCGATCGACCGCATCCTGGACGCCTATTTGGTTCGGCATCAGACGCCACCGCCTGCGGACGCCGGCGATGCCGCCTTTGCCCGGCGTGTCTGGCTGGACCTCACCGGACTGCTGCCGCCCGTGGAGGACCTGAAGAAGTTTCTGGCTGATTCACGGGCCGACAGGAGGGTGCGTTTGATCGAGAGCCTGCTGGCCGATGATCTGGGCTATGCCGAGCACTGGCTGACCTTCTGGAACGACCTGCTGCGCAACGACTATGGTGGCAC
This sequence comes from uncultured Prosthecobacter sp., assembly GCA_964642905.1. Lineage (GTDB taxonomy): Bacteria > Verrucomicrobiota > Verrucomicrobiia > Verrucomicrobiales > Verrucomicrobiaceae > Prosthecobacter. The sequence goes on along the minus strand of CAZXPU010000007.1, from coordinate 72,939 downwards.
CGGCTTTATCACCGGGGGGCGCAAGCAGGTCAGCAAATGGCTTTATGATGCGCTGGTGACCAACAAGCCGGCGGATGCGATGGTGCGTGAGCTTATCGCGCCGCCGGGGGATGAAAGCCGCGGTTTCATCGACGGCATCAAGTGGCGGGGGGATGTCAGCGCCGGACAGACGGTGGAGATCCAGTTCGCGCAGAGCGTTTCGCAAAGCTTCCTGGGCATCAACATGAAATGTGCCTCGTGCCACGACAGCTTCATCGACCGCTGGAAGCTCGACGAGGCCTATGGTCTTGCCGCGATCTATTCGAACCGTCCGCTGGACATCACACGCTGCGACAAGCCGACCGGACGCATGGCCCAGGCCTCGTGGCTGTTCCCGGAGCTGGGGCAGGTGGATCCCCGGGCGACACAGCCCGAACGGCTGAAGCAGCTTGCCGCGCTGATGACCCATCCCCAGAACGGCAGGTTCACGCGCACCCTGGTCAACCGCCTCTGGCACCGGCTCATGGGGCGCGGCATCGTGCATCCGTTGGACGCCATGCAGACAGAGCCCTGGAATGCCGACCTGCTGGATCATCTGGCGGTTTACCTGAGTGATCACGGTCACGACCTGCGCCGCACGCTGGCCTACATCGCCTCCAGCCGCGCCTATCAGTCACGGAGCGAAACCCTCAAGCCCGGGGTGGACGACCACGGTTACACCTATGCCGGACCGCGCAGCCGACGTCTGACGGCCGAACAACTGGTCGATTCGATCTGGCAGCTCACGGACACGGCGCCCACGAAGATGGACGCCCCGGTGATGCGTGGGAAGCCGGATCCGGAGGCGGCCAAGGGCCTTCAGATCAGCGCCAGGTGGGTGTGGGGGGACAGCGCCAAGGCAGGGGCTCCACCGGCAGGGGACGCGGTGACGCTGCGCAAGATCCTCAAGCTCGACGCGGCTCCCTTGAGCGCCAGCGCCGTGGTCACGGCGGACAACAGCTTCACCCTTTATGTGAACGGCCGCCAGGTCAGCAGCGGTGAGGATTGGAACCGCCTCGAGTCCGTGCCGCTGCACCAGGCACTCAAGGAAGGCGCGAACGTCATCGTGATCGTCGCCCGCAATGCCGGCAAGGCACCGAATGCGGCTGGCGCCTTTTTTGAAGCCAGGCTGCGTTCCGCCGAGGGCGCGGAAACCGTGCTGATCACCGACGCTTCCTGGGAGTCGCATACGGCCGTGCCCGCTGGAAAAGAAGGTCGATTGGGAGCTCTGCCGGCCAAGGGATGGAAGCCGGTCACGCTGGTGAAGCCGGTGCCAGGCTGGACCCAGGTGGTGGAGCGGGATGGGCCACCGCTTCTGGCCCAGGCCTCCCTGGCAAGCCTGCGACCGGTGCGTGCCAGCCTGATGAAGAGCGACTTCCTGATGCGCACGCTGGGTCGTCCCAACCGTGACCAGATTGTTTCCATGCGGCCGGATGACCTGACCACCCTGGAGGCGATCGACCTGTCGAATGGCGCGATCCTGACCGACACGCTGGCCCGTGGTGCGAGGAACCTGCTGGCGAAGAAGCAATGGCCGGACATGGCGGCCTTTGTGCAGTGGCTTTACCTGTCAGCCCTGAGCCGTGAGCCCTCTGCCGACGAGGTGGCCGAGATGACATCCGCCCTGGGCGGCGGGCTGACTGAGCAGGGCATCGCCGACGCCCTGTGGTCGGTGGTGATGCTGCCTGAGTTTCAGCGGGTTCGCTGAGCCTAGTCAGTGGTTGAAGACGAACTCGGCTGAGTTGATCAGGGCCCAGGCCAGATCTTCGGAGGCGGTCTGGCGGGTGGCGCCCGGTGTGGCGTAGAAGCGCAGGGCGGTCTGGAGTTCTGCGGAGCTTGGCATCCGGTTGTAGGTGGCCAGGTAGATCTCGTTCACCAGCTTGGGCTCAGGCAGGTCGCTCTTCACCAGCTTTTGGATGCGGCCTTCGCTGCTGGTGAGCTTGGACTGCAGGCTGTTGGAGTTCATCAGGTGCAGGGCCTGCACGACGCTGGGCTTGCGCTCGCGTTCACAGGGGCATTCCTGGCTGGCGTTGGGACGGCCGAAGGCGTCCAGGAAGTCGCTGTCGAGCTTGTGGTTCCAGGTCTGCACGGCGCGTGAGTTCGGCGGCAGGCCGCTGAAGGTGTCGCGCTGGCCGGTGACGTCGCTGACGGCGTCGAGCAGGACTTCGGCGGCAAGGCGGCGCTTGAGGCTGCGGGCGTAGTTTTTCGAATCCGCGACGTTGGTTTCATTCGGCTCGGAGCTGAGCTGGTAGGTGCGTGAGCCCACGATGGTGCGCATGAGATGCTTCAAGTCGTAACCGTGCGTGGCAAAGTCGGAGGCGAGCCAGTCCAGCAGCGCCTCGTTGGTGGGAGGGTTGGAAACCCGGAAGTCATCAACCGGATCGACGATGCCCCGGCCGAGGAAGTCGGACCAGATGCGGTTGACGATGGCCTTGGCGAAGAAGGGGTTGTCGCTGCTTGCCATCCAGTCGGCCAGCGCCTCGCGGGGGTCCTGGCCTTCGACATAGGGCATCTCTGGACCGTCCGGCGGTTTCGGAACCATGACGGCATCGGTGATCGGATGGGTGACCTCGCCCTTGCCGCCATACCACCAGTATTCCGGCTCGCCGGAGATTGGTGCGGAGATGGCCTGGCCCTTGCGCTTCATCTGACCGAAGAAGGCCGCAAGCTGGTAGTAGTCCTCCTGCGTCCACTTTTCACTGGGATGATGGTGGCACTTGGCGCAATCGAGCCGCACGCCGAGGAAGATCTGGCTGACAAAACCGCTGGCATCCACGGGTTCACGTTTGTCCCGGAAAATGGCCACGGGGCCGTATTCGTGGGTGCTGCCCTGGGCGGTCAGCAGCTCACGGATCATCTGGTGGTAGGGTTTGTTCTGGCGGAAGCTGTCGCGCAGCCAGGTGTCGAGAAGATAGACCGGCTTGACGCCGACACGGGAGGGGTTGGGACGGATGAGATCGCCCCACTTCACCGCCCAGTGATCGGCGTAATTGGGGTCTTCGAGGATTTCGTCAACGATGCGCGAGCGCTTGTCGGGACTGGGGTCGGCGATGAAGCGTTTTGCCATCTCCGCGGAGGGCAGCTTGCCGATGAGGTCGAGCGAGACCCGGCGCAGGAACTCCTCGTCGGTGCAGGTGCCTGAAGGCAGCAGGCCGAGCTTCTGATGTCTGGCATGGACGAGCCGGTCGATCTCGTTGTTGACCGGCAGGGAGGCGTAACGTTCGGCGGGGTAGGTTTTGTCGGCGGGCACGGTGACCCTCGCCACGTCCACAAGGCCCATGTAGCGGACCACGACCACGCCTTCACCGCTGAGGGTTCCGACCTTGATCTGTCCGTGTTCATCAACGGCGGCCATCTCCTTGTCCTGGGAAAGGTACTCGGTCAGGGCGGTGACATCCCGGGTGCTGCCATCGGAGTAGCTGGCGGTGACCGTCAGGTTTTGGCTGGCGCCTTTTTTATAGCTTTGATCGCGGGGCTCCACGGTCACGGACTTCAGCCGGGCTTCACCCTCCAGGGAGAAGGGGGCGCCCTGCTGAATCCAGGCAAGCACCGTCTGATAGGCCTCGCTTTTCCGGTCCAGCCGGGCTCCGCCTTCATGAGGGACCTCGCCAGTCGCTTTTTTCAGCAGAAGACTTTCCTCAGGGGCGGCGAAAAACAACCGGCGGCCCCGGTCATCGCGGACCATTTCATGATAATCGTGCTTCGGGTCGTAGCCGAAGACCGAGAGCTTGAAGTTGTTCTGTCCCTCGGGCTTGGCATGGCAGGTTCCTGAGGCGCAGCCAGCCTTCATCAGATGGGGCATGACATCGTTGGAAAAGCTGACGGGCTTTCCGGCGGCGGCCAGGGAGCCAGCGAGCGCAAGGGAGGCGGAGAAGACTAGAACGGGGGGGCGGGACACGCGCTACCTACGCATCCCGCGGGCGGTTGTTTGCAGAACCGCTGCGGAGCCTGGCACTTGGCAGGCCTTCAGGGCTTGAGGCGGGGGAAGGGGAAGATCAAAAAGCCTTTGTGAATAACCGGAGTTTCCGTTTGACACCCTGCCTCGGGCTTCTATTCTCGCGGCCCTCTTTCCCACGGCCCGACATGGTTCCGTGGCCCTCCCCCAAAGCACCTTTATGAAGACATTCTCCGCGAAAGCTGAAAACGTGAACCGCCAGTGGTGGATCATCGACGCCAAGGATCAAGTTCTTGGTCAGGTGGCCGTTGCCGCCGCCAACCTGATCCGTGGCAAGAACCGCCCCACCTTCACGCCCAACGTGGACACCGGTGACTTCGTGGTGGTGATCAACGCCGACAAGGTGAAGCTGACCGGCAAGAAGGAAACCCAGAAGGTTTACACGAGCAAGACCGCCGTCTACATCGGCAACCAGAAGCGCGAAACCGCCGAGAAGGTGCGTCAGCGTCGTCCTGAGCTCCTCATCCATCGCGCCGTGAAGGGCATGGTTCCCCACAACCGTCTTGGCAACAAGGTCGTGACCAAGCTCAAGGTTTATGCCGGCGAGGAGCATCCCCACGCCGCCCAGAATCCGAAAACCTTCGCCGTTGCCTGATCAACCTTCTTTCGACTGATATAGACATGAGCAAGCCCCTCGCCATCACCACCGGCCGCCGCAAGACCAGCATCGCGCGCGTCAGCATCCTTCCCGGCTCCGGTTCCATCACGGTCAACGGCCGTGACTTCGAAGACTATTTCCCCACGGTGACCCTGCAGAACCAGATCATCGTCCCCCTCGCCCTGACCAACAGCCGTCAGAGTTATGACTTCAAGATCAACGCGAACGGCGGCGGCATCTCCGGCCAGATGGGCGCTGTGACCCTTGGCATCTCCCGTGCCCTGATCACCGTGAATCCTGAGCTGCGCGGCGCCCTCAAGAAGGCCGGCCTGCTCACCCGTGACTCCCGCGCCAAGGAACGTAAAAAGCCCGGCCGCCCCGGTGCCCGCAAGCGCTTCCAGTTCTCCAAGCGCTGATTCGCCCAAGTCTCCCTGTGTGTTTGTTGGGTTGTGCCCGACATCCAAAAGCCCCGCCTCCTGGCGGGGCTTTTTCTTTTCTTCGTGGGCGCGCAAACGACCTGTTTCCGACTGAGATGGTTGGCTATGCTTTGCGGTGATGGGGTCAGGCTGTGCTGGAGCCTGGGTAGCAAAAAACCGGCGGAGATAACTCCGCCGGTTCAGCTTGGTCTTGGAGGTTCGGGAGATTTTTTTGCCCCTTACTTGGCAGCCTTCTTGAGGGCTTCGGCCTTGCTGGTGGTTTCCCAGGTCAGGTCCGCGTCGCTCTTGCCGAAGTGGCCGTAGTTGGTGCTCTTGCCGTAGATCGGACGCAGCAGGTTGAGCTGCTTGACGATGTCGGCGGGCTTGAAGGAGAACACCTGGAGCACGGCGTCGAGAATCTTGTCATCGCTGATGATTCCGGTGCCGAAGGTGTCGATGTGAACGCTCACGGGCAGCGGGTGGCCGATGGCGTAGGCAAACTGCACTTCGCACTTCGAGGCCAGACCGGCGGCGACGACGTTTTTGGCGACCCAGCGGCCCATGTAAGCGGCGCTGCGGTCGACCTTGGACGGGTCCTTCCCGGAGAAGGCGCCGCCACCGTGGCGGCCCATGCCGCCGTAGGTGTCGACGATGATCTTGCGACCGGTGAGGCCGCTGTCGCCCTGGGGGCCGCCGACGACAAACTTGCCGGTGGGGTTGATGAGGTATTCGGTCTGCTTGGTGAGCATCTCCTTCGGCAGAACCTTCTTGACCACCTGTTCGATGCAGAACTTCTCGATTTCGGCGTGCGTCACGTCAGCAGCGTGCTGGGTGGAGATGACGACGTTGACGATGCGGGTGGGCCTGCCGTCGACGTATTCGACGGAAACCTGGCTCTTGGCGTCGGGGCGCAGCCATTTGGCCAGCTTGCCAGCCTTGCGGATGCGGGTCAGCTCACGGCCGAGGCGGTGGGCGTACATGATCGGCGCGGGCATGAGCTCGGGCGTTTCATCGCAGGCGAAACCGAACATGATGCCCTGGTCGCCGGCGCCCTGCTCGGCGGTCTTTTTGCCGGTGGCTTCCTTGGCGTCCACTCCCTGGGCGATGTCCGGGCTCTGGATGGTGAGGTAGTTGTTGATGAAGAGCTTGTCGGCGTGGAAAACGTCGTCGTCGTTCACATAACCGATGCCGCGGACGGCTTCGCGGATGACTTTGCCGATGTTGATGACCTCATCAATGGGCTTGGTGGTGCCGAGCTTCTTGTTCTGAAGCTTCGGGATGGTGATTTCGCCACCGACGACGACGATGTTGCTCTTCGCGAAGGTTTCGCAGGCCACACGGCTTTTCGGATCGACGGCAAGGCAGGCGTCGAGGATGGCGTCAGAGATCGTGTCACAGACTTTGTCGGGATGGCCTTCGCCGACGGACTCGGACGAGAAGATGTAGCTACGGGGCATGTTGGTGGGCGGATGGATTATATGGACAGATGATGATGCGTTGATGCGTCATCGGCAGAGGCCAGAGTATTCTTCAATGCCGGGGCGTCAACGGGGTTTTCCCTGACATGCAGGATGCGATCAGGGGCTATGGCTCGGCGACAACGCTGACGGGAATGTTTGCATCTTGTTGAGACCCCTCTAAACCTCCGCCCCCTTCTTCATGTTCAGCGAGCGAGTCATCTCCATTTACGGTCCCGGCCTTCTTGGCGGTTCCGTGGCGCTTGCCGTGCTTGAGCGGATGCCCGGGGTTCGGGTACGGTTCTGGGCGCGCCGTGAGTCCGCCGAGGCGCAGATTCGTGCCCGTGGCATTGAGGCGGAGTTCTTTACAGATCCTGCGTCTGCGGCCGTCGGCGCCTCGCTGATCATTCTGTGCACGCCGGTGGAAACGATGCCCCTGCTGGCGAATGCGATCGCGGGAGCTGAACTTGCCGAGGACTGTTTGGTCACCGATGTGGGAAGCGTCAAAGGCGATGTGGTGCGTGCTCTGGAGCCGGTGCTGGGGGCTCGCTTCCTTGGCAGCCACCCCATGGCAGGTTCGGAAAAAACAGGCATCGAGGTGGCGCGTGTGGATCTGTTTGAAAACGCGGCCTGCCTGCTGACTCCGACGGAGGCCACCCAGCCTGCATCTCTCGAACGTCTGCGGAGATTTTGGAAAGCTCTGGGATGCCGGATCCTGGAATTTGGTCCCGATGAGCACGATGAGAAAGTCGCTCGCATCTCCCATCTGCCGCACATGATGGCGGTCGTGACGACCCTGGCCGCCTTGCGCGGAGATCCTGATGCCATCGCCTGCGTGGCGGGTGGATTTCGCGACACGACACGCGTTGCGGCGGGTGATCCCGGGCTGTGGACGGGCATTGCCATGGGAAACCGGCCCGCGCTGGTCTCCCGGTTGAAGGAGGCGGCCTCCACGCTTTCCGAGCTGGTGAGCCTTTTGGAAAATGCCGACGAGGAGGCGCTGCGTCAGTTTCTGGCCGAGGCCAAGGCGCTGCGTGACACGGTTAGGCCTCTGCCTCCGAAGCCTTGAGCCTGGGTGAGGCTCAAGCTGGGTTTCATCTGGCGGCGTCCTTCCAAGTTTTTGACAAAACGCCCCGCAGCGGCACTTTGGACTGTCTTGAAAAACGTCCTTTTCATCTGCACTGGAAACACGTGCCGGAGTCCTCTGGCGGAGGCGATTTTTCGTGAACTGACGAAAGACCGCCCTGATTTCAAGGTGGCGAGCGCTGGAACCGGTGCGTTTCCAGGCCAGCCCGCCAGCCGGCACAGCGTCAGGCTGGCGCAGGAGCGTGGACTGGATCTTTCGGGTCATCGCAGCCGTGAGATCACGATGGACCTGGTGGAGGCCGCCACCCACATCTTTGCCTTGGGCCGTGGCCACCTTGCGGCCCTGATGGATGAGTTTCCGGAGTCGGAGGACAAGGCTTACCTGGTGACGGAGTTCACTTCCGAAGACCGCCTGCGGGGCCGTGACATTGCGGATCCGTTTGGCGGAGATCTGGATGATTACCGGGAGATGATGCAGCACCTGGACCTCTGTCTTCCCAGTCTGGTGGCCTACATTGACCAGACCTGCAAATCGGCCTGACGCTCAGGTCAGGGCTGTCCGCCACGGATGACGTTGCGAATGCCCACCTCGCCTTCGAAGGCGATGAAGTTGGCCTGTTCAACGGCCTCGGCCATGACCGCATGTCTGGCATGGGTCGTTGTTCCGGCGAATTCGACGGTCAGCTCATCCTTCCTGAAGGTGAGGCGCAGGGTCTGCCAGTCACCGCTCTTGAACTTCACCCGGGTTTTGGCCAGCGGCAGCGTGGCCTCGGCCGTCTGGCCCTTGTCCGGGTTTTTGGCGACCTCGATGAATGCCCTGGAAAGCACCACGCGGTAGCTGTGGGCGTTGCCGGCGGTGTGAAGGCGCAGGGAAAGGCGGTCCGCTTCACCCAGACGTGTTTGAAATTCGAGGACGCCCTGATGCATCCTGAACGGACCGGTGAGAGCGGCGCCCTTGTCGCCAGCCTTGCCAAACCAGGCGTTGTCGCGTGGGGTCCAGCCGTTGCCACGATACGTGGTCATGTCGACGGGTTCGGCGTTTTTGATTGGGGGCAGGGCAGCAAAGGCCGATTTCGGCTTCACATCGGCGGGAGGCATTTCGCGGCTGTAGCCGCCATCGCGGTAGCGATTCAGCAGGGCTTGCAGCTCCCTGGCCGCCTCTGGATTTTGCGCGCTGATTTCACGGGCTTCGGCGATGTCCGCGCCCAGGTCATAAAGCTGGGGTTTGAACTGCGCTGCATGGGTCTTTTTCGCAGCCGGCTTGATGTCTTCGGCAGGGACGCCTTCAATCCATTTGAGCGAACCTTTGCGAATGGCGAAGTTGCCGTCGGCGCTGTGAACGATCACATCGGGACGGATGGGGGAAGGGTGCTTTTTGCCGAGCCATGCCGGGGAGATGTCGTGGCTGTCCTCGGCGGCGGCATCGGCCTCGGGCAGTGGGTTCTCGGTGATGCCGGCGATGCTGGCCAGGGTGTCCACAAGGCTGATGGTTTCATCACACACCGTCCCGGCGGGGACGTGGCCGGGCCAGCGGATCAGGTAGGGCACGCGGAAGCCGCCTTCCCACACATCATGCTTGCCGCCGCGGAAGGGGCCCACGGGTTTCAATCCGGCCTTCTGGGCGTCCGTCTGCACCAGGTTGGCGTTTTCCGGTTTGTTGACCCCGCCGTTGTCGCTGCTGAACAGAACCAGGGTGTTTCCGGCGAGGCCTTTCTGATCCAGCACGTCGAGGATGCGGCCGACGCTCAGATCCAGGTCGCCGATGAAGTCGCAAAAGGGGCCGCCCTTGCTTTTGCCAGCCGTCTGCTTCGAGGGGGTGATGGGATTGTGCACGGCCACGGGGGTGTAATAGACAAAGAAGGGCTTGTCCGCGCTCTGCTTTGAGATCCAGTTCACGACCTTGTCGGTAAGCGTGCCCATGACGTCTTCATCGACGCGTTTCGGGGCGTTGAGGTCCATGGTTTTGACGGCCTTGCCCTTCTGCTGGCCCATGGTGACGTAAGGCAGGCTGGGCGACGAGGGGCTTTCCTTGTTCAGGCCGTGCACCCAATGGTTTTCCACATACACACCGGCGATGTCGCCGTGGTTGCTGGGGACTCCGAAGTGGTAGTCGAAGCCGATTTCAAGAGGCCCCGGCTTGAGTTCACGGGTGAAGTCACAGCGTTCCGCAGTTCCGTAACCCAGGTGCCATTTGCCAACGGCGGCGCAGGTGTAGCCCTGAGATTTGAGCATGGAGGCGATCGTGAGCCGGGTGGTTTCAATGTGCAGAGGCGCGGTGGTGGAGAGCACTTCGCTGATGAGGGAGGTGCGCCAGCAGTAGCGGCCTGTCATGACCGAGTAGCGTGTCGGTGAGCAGACGGAGGAGGTGGTGTTGGCATCCGTGAACCGTCGGCCCTCCCGTGCAAGGCGGTCGATGTGCGGCGTGCTGACCAGCGCGGGGTCGGCCCCATAGCAGCCGACGCTGCCCCAGCCGAGGTCATCGCTGAGGATGACGATGATGTTGGGGCGGGGCGCGGCGAGAAGGGGGCAGCCGGCGGTCAGGAGGACAAAGGCGAGTCGAACCAAAAACATGACCGCTCCAACGTCGGCCAGGGCTCGGCCTTGCAGGCGGTTTGATCAGGGCATGCGGCCTTCCTCGACGTCCATGAGGTCGAAAAAGGTGACAATGTCCTCGCGGTGGGCGAGTCCGGCCTCGGCGCGCTGCTGAATGAGGCCTTCGGTGGCTTCGTCGCGCCAGCCGCGCTTCTGCATGAAGCCGTTGAAGAGACGGATGTGCTCGTCGTCGGGCCTGCGGCCGTTTTGGAAGCACCACTGAAGCACTTCCTCGTCGGTGCCGCCCTGCAGGACGCGCTCCGTCAAGGCCTCAAAGCTGACGCCAAGCAGCGTGCAGACACGGTCGTCGAAGGTGCGTTTGCCGGCGATGAAGCCGAGGTGGTAGCCGTCAGGCAGGCTGCCTTCACGGGCGTGGTGACGGATCTTGTCGAGGATGCGTCCCAAGACGGTGATGCCGCCGACGGTGTCACGGGGGGAGCGGAAAGTGAAAGCCATGGCGGCACTTAGCGTGATGGTGAACCAGGTCAAGAGAAGGCGGCCTCAGGCACCCTTCCAAACGCCCGCGCCGCGCAGCACGGTTTCATGCACGGTGATGTCGTGGGCGGCGTCCCAGGCGAGCTTTTTTTCGCCCCGGACGATCTTGGCAAGGTCAATGAACTCCCCGAGGTAGCGGTCCTTGGGGGCGTCGAGGGCGAGGGGCTGCGTGCCTTTTTTATAGCCACCCCGGGCGGTGGTCAGGGAGAGGTTCACCCTGCCGGATTCGAGCGGGACGATCTCAAAAGTTCCCTTGGTGCCGGTGACGTTGAATCGCCGACGGGGGCCTCCAAAGGGATCTGCGTGGTTGCAGCGAATGACAGCCGTGGCCTTGTCGTAGGCGAGAACCGCCATTTGGTTATCCTGCACGTTGTCCGCGCCGGACGGGGTGGAGAAGGCCTGCACGGACCTGGGTTTCCCGAGCAGCGTGACCACGGCGTCGGTGACATGGCAGGCCAGTTCAAAGAAGCCGCCGCCAGGCAGGGCGGCCAGTTTGGCGCGCGTGCCTGTGTCGGCGAGTTTGCCCATGGCGGCGTCGATTTCGGTGATCTCTCCGAGCCAGCCTTCGCGGACGGCCTTGAAGAGGAGTTCAAAGGCGGGGTTGTAGCGCAGCATGTAGCCCATCTGCACGGTGAGGCTGCGTTTTTCCGCCTCCAGGCGCATGGCCTTGAAGTCGTCGTGATCGAGCGCGCCCGGTTTGTCGAGGTGGATGTGCTTGCCCGCCTGGAGGCAGCGCAGGGCCGTGGAGCAGGAGTCCTCGATGGTGGTTTCGACCGCCACCGCCCTGACGGTGCTGTCGTTCAGCAGCAGAGATTCGGTGAGCAGGGGCAGGCCCTGGTAAAGGGACGATTGAGCGGCTTCCTGGCGGCGGGATGCGTCAGGCTCCACCAGGCCGACGACCTCCCAAAGGTCGGGCAGGCCGCGCAGGGAGGACATCTTGCCGCCGGCATGGGCGTGGGCCGTGCCGATCTGGCCGATGCGCAGTCGGGAGGGGGCTGCGCCATGGAGAGGCAGGGTGGCGAAGGCGGCGGTGGAGGCGAAGAAGCGGCGGCGGGTGGTCATGAGAGGGTTGGCGGAGATCGGGGATGGTGTATCGTCCAAACATGCGTGCGTCTCTCATTCTTCGCTGGCTGACCTGGCGGCGGCTGGTCGTGACGATCTGCCTTGGGCTGTGGTGCGCGGCAGCGGCCATCTGGGCGGCCAACCAATGGGTGGAAAGCACGTCGGCGGCCCTTTGTCATTCCAGGCTGGAGGAGGTGCCTGAACTGCCGGTGGCGCTGGTTCTGGGCTGCTCTCCGACCGTCGCGGGACGGCCGAACCTGTTTTATGTTCACCGGATGGAGGCGGCTGTCCGGCTTCATCAGTCAGGCAAGGTCCAGGCCTTGATTGTGAGCGGCGACAACGGCTCGAAGCAGTACGATGAACCTACGGCGATGAAGGAGGACCTGGTCCGGCGCGGGGTTCCCGCGGGCGCCATCTATTGTGATTATGCGGGTTTTCGCACGCTGGACTCCGTCGTCCGCGCCGAGCGGATCTTTGGCCAGAGGCGGTTCATGGTCGTGTCACAGCGCTTTCACAACGAGCGGGCGGTGTTTCTGGCGCGCAGGCATGGGCTGGATGCGGAGGCCTTTGACGCCGGGGATGTCACCGGGAGTTCGGGGCTGACGACGCATCTGCGTGAGTATCTGGCCCGGGTTCAGGCGGTTCTGGACGTGACCCTGCTGCGGACAAAGCCCCGTTTCGAAGGACCGCCGGTGAAGATCACCCAGGCCTGAGGTGGCGCAGTCGCAGCCTTGCCTAGCCTGCGGGAGCATGGCATGTAAAAGCGGTCCGGCCAAACCTGTTTTCAAACCATCCTTTCCAGCCCATGAGTGTTCCGAGCAAGATCAAGCGCACGACATCCATCACGGTGGGCGAGTTTTTCGGCCAGCATGAAAAAGCTTTGAAGCTCAAGCTGATCGGAACCGACGCTGGGTTCGCACGCAAGATCATGGAGCCGTCGGTGAACCGTCCGGGCCTGGCGCTGTCCGGTTTCTTCAGCTACTTCGCCTACAAGCGCATTCAGGTGATCGGCAACTCCGAGCTGTCGTTCCTCGACTCGCTGGATCCCAAGCTGCGCGCCGCCCGGTTCAGCCAGCTTTGCTCCTGGGAGATCCCGTGCCTGATCGTGGCGCGCGGGCATCGCCTGTCGGAGGAGTTGGTGCAGATCGCCAATGAGGCGGGCATTTCGGTTTTCCAGACCAGCATGCTGACGATGAAGTTCCTGAACATCGCCACGATCAAGCTGGACACGGCCTTTGCCCCCTCGACCACGGTGCATGGCTGCCTGGTGGACGTGCAGGGCATCGGGGTGCTGATCCAGGGGGACAGCGGCACGGGGAAAAGCGAAAGCGTGATTGGCCTGTTGCAGCGAGGCGCCAGCCTGGTGGCGGACGATGCCGTGCGGCTGCGAAACATCGAGGATCGCGAGGTGGTGGGCACGGCTCCGGACGTGACGCGTGGCATGATCGAGATCCGCGGCCTGGGCATCCTGAATGTCGCGGCGCTGTTTGGCGTGGGCTGTGTCCGTCTGAGCAAGCGTCTCGACCTGATCGTTCACCTGGTGCATGTCGAGAGCGCCGGGGATCTGGAGCGGGTGGGCAAGGAGGACGAGCACATGGACATCATGGGGGTGCCGATCTCCCGGGTCGAACTGCCGGTGGCGCCTGGTCGTGACGTGGCGGGCCTGATCGAGCTGGCGGCCCTGAACTACAAGCTGCGCGCCTTTGGCTACAACAGCGCCGTGGAGTTCGATCAAAGGCTGTTAAAAAAGATGGCGCAGGACCAATTAGGTTGATAATAGGAAAACGCCGCGCCGACCTGACCACCATGATGATCACGAAAGACCTCACGATCCGCAACAAGATGGGCCTCCACGCCCGTCCGGCCGCGCAGTTCGTGAAACGTGCGAGCAAGTACAAGTGCGATGTCTGGGTCGAAAAGGACGATGAGCCGGTCAATGGCAAGAGCATCATGGGCCTGATGATGCTGGCGGCAGGACGCGGTGAGATCATCAAGCTGACCACCGAGGGGGCCGACGCCCAGGAGGCGATGAACGACCTTGAAGAGCTGGTGAATTCAGGCTTTGGCGACGTGGAGTAAGAAGCCTCAACGAGTCAGGAGCCGTGTTTTCTCCTCGGCGCTGACGCTGGAGGGCTTCTCGAAAGTCATGAGCAGAGTGGACTGGTCTCCCTGGATGACGCGGATCTGGAGCAGTCGCTTTTCCTGTCGGCTGATCTGAAGGTCGATCTGCCGGAGATAGCGCCTTACGAACGGGGCCTTGGGGCGGAGCGTCACCGTGGCCACACCGGGCTGGTCGTCCGTCTGCTTGACGACAAAGTGTCGCGACAGGTCTTCGGGCGAGGCCTCCCTGCCGCTCAAAAATCTGGCCCACATGCGATAGCGTGGATCGTTTTCCTCCAGGGTCTGCCAGGGCGATCCGGAGACTTCACGGACCCGGAATTCCGATGAATCATGGACCAGGACGGTGGCAGGCGGGTTGCCAAGCTCCCAACGGAAGGCCCCGTCCTGAAACCGCCAGAAGCGGCCCGTGGTGCTGACCGGGGATTTGAGCGCCGGGATGGTGCGTGTCTGCTGGAAGGCGACGGCCATGTCCGGCAGCGTTTTCTGAGTTTCAGCCCATTCCGTGAGGATTGGCGGCAGGGGGGCGTCGGGTAGGGGCACGCTGGCGGCCTGAGACCAGGCGATGGCGCAGGCGGCTTTCAAGAACAGGAGATGGGTGATGAGGAGACGCATCAGCAGCGGATCCAATAGCACAAGTCTGCGTGCGGCCAAGCCTCAGGGCAGGGCGGCCTTGAGTTGGCGCACCTCGGCCTGAACGTCCGCCGCCAGCAGGAAGGCGGAAACCACGACGACGCGCCTGGCGCCGGCCTGGATCACCTCGGCGATGCGGGCGTGATTGACGCCGCCAATGCAGAAGATGGGAACTTGAACCTGGCGGTGAACTTCGGCGATGTCTTGGAGACCCACGGGCATGTAATCAGGCTTGGTGCCGGTGGCGTAAAGGGGGCCAAAGCCAATGTAATCGGCCCCTTCGGCCTGGGCCGCCTGGGCCTGGGCCAGGCTGTGGGTGGATTTGCCGACGATGACTCCGGGACCGACGATCTGCCTGGCCTTGGCGACGGAATCATCGTCCTGACCGACATGCACGCCTTCACTGCCGATGCTGGCGGCGATTTCAGGGTGGTCATTGATGATCAGGGGGATGCCGTGATCACGGGTCACCTGCAGCATCTCGCGGGACAGGGATTCGATGGAGGCGGAAGCCAGGTTTTTCGCCCGCAGCTGCAACAGGTCCACCCCTCCTTCACACAGCGCACGGGTCATGGACACGACTTCCTGGGGCTGCACATAGCCAAGGTCAACGATGCCATAAAGGCGGGCCTGGGTGAGAGCGCTGGCAGGAAAAGGCGAGGACATGCAGGCTTTCTTTAGCCTTGAGTCCGGCCGTTTGTCGCGTGCGGTTTGGCAAAATCTGCCGCGGGCAGGAGATGCTGTCAGTTGACCGAAACTGCTCCGACGGTGGGCACAAACAACTCCTCGCCCTCCTTGATCTGCCTGTCGGCGCTGAACTTGTTGATGGCGCGGATGTTGGCCTCGGTGGTGCTGAACAGCGAGGCGATGCTCTCGATCGTGTCGCCCCTGAGCGAACGGTAGGAGACAATGCCCCTGGGCATGGGAGATTCTTGAACAAGTTTGGACGGAGCCGGAGCGACCATGGGCTCGATGGGCGGCAGCGGAGCCTGGAGCGATGTCGACCTGGCGGGAGCGGGAGTCGGCTGGGGGGCAGTGCGTTCCGCCTCGGCCAGACGCAGGTTCGGAAGGGGGGTGGTGTCCGCATCCGCCAGGGGAAGGGGGGGCTGGGGATTCGCGCGAAGCGACTTCTGGCCAGGGATGATCAGACGCTGGCCGATGACGAGCTTGTTCGGGTTTTTGATGCCATTGGCGGCCATGAGCTTGGAAAGGGTGATGCCGTGGCTGGAGGCGATGCGGCCGAGCATCTCGCCCTTTTTGACGACATGGCTGCTGTTGCTCGTGATGGTGGTGCTGGCTCCTCCTTGAGAATGGATGGAAGCGGGACTTGGAAGTCGCCGGGGGTTGGGAATCACCAGGCGTTCTCCAGGGCGGAGGTCGTTGGCGTAGGCACTGGGATTGGCCCTGGCGATGGCGTCCTCGGTCACTCCATAGGCACGTGCGATGGCTGCCATGTTTTCCTGGCTGCTGACCACGTGCACGGTGGCGGCGCTGTTGAGGTTGCCCGGGCCGCCTCCGCCATCGGGCAGAAGCAGGGTCATCCCAATGTTCAGGTCGTCGTCGCGAAGATGATTGAGCGCACGCAGTTCCCCCACGCTGGTGCCGTGACGGGAGGCGATGCTGAAAAGGGTGTCTCCGGGACGGACGGTGTGGCTTTTGGCACCTGCCTGAACAATGTCAGCAACGCCACCGCCTTCGCTGCCGGGCAGCAGGCCGACATCGCGTTCCAGGCGGCCGAGACGCAGATCCTGCCTGCGGTCACTGCTTTCCAGCTTGCCAACCCTGGACTCAAGGCTGGAGGACGCGCCGCCCTTGGCTTGGGGAGCTGTGGCTTTTCCCGCCGGTGGTCGGTAGTTGGATTTGGAGACGCTCGAGGTGCTTTTACGCTGGGCCGTTTTCGCCTTGTCTTTAGGTGGGCTCATGACTGGCGGATAGTAGCCCATGGGGGCAAATCCAGCAGGGGGAGTCGGTGCTTTCGGAGCCACGGGCATCTGATAGGCGGGTGGCTGGACGGCGCCTGGCGGGTAGTTATTCATGCCAGATCCAGCCTGGGGCATGGCAGGCTGGGCGAGCCCGACGCTGAGAAAGGACATGCAGATGGGCAGCCTGAGGAGCTGCGTCAGCGAAGTTGCACAGGTGCTGGCTTTCATGTTAATAATTTACTACTCCAGATAATTGGCACCAAGAAAAATTTTAAAAAGATTAACAAAGTTTCAAAAACTTCCTCCTTCATGCGGCCTTCCCTCAGTTCTTTCAGGTCTGTCCTGGCTGGGCTTCCCTCGCTGGTGTCCCTGATCCTGGGGGTGCTGGCTTTGGGCTGGGCATCCTGGCGTTTGGAGACGATCCCTGATGTTTCCCTGCCATCGTGGGAGGCTGCAGATGCTCCTTTAGTGGTGGTGGATGCCGGGCATGGGGGGCATGACGGCGGAGCGGTGGCCAACGGCATCGTCGAAAAAACGCTGAGCCTCCAGCTCGCCCGATTGCTGCAGGAACAGCTTGCGGAGGCCGGAGTGCGCGTGCTGATGACCCGGAGCACGGACCGGTTTCTGGAGCTTGAAGAACGTTGCCAGATGGCGGCTGAGGCCAGGGCCGCCGCCTTTGTCAGCCTGCATCTCAACACGAGCTCGGCGCCCGAGGTGTCCGGGATAGAAACCTATTACTCATCCCAGAAAGGCCCGGTTTTCGGTCAACTGCGTGGGGAATCAGGAAAGGCGCAGGCTGCCGAGGCGCTGGCGCGCCTGGTGCAGCGTCGGGCTGTGGCTGCGGTGGGAGCTGACGATCGTGGCATCAAGGACAGTCAGATCCTGGTGGTGAAGCGCTCTCCCTGTCCCGCCGTTCTTGTGGAGTGCGGCTTCCTGACGAACAAGGAGGAGGCGGACCGATTGAGCCGGAAAAACCACCAGAAACAGCTCGTCCAAGGCATCCGGGAAGGAGTGGTCGAGTTCCTCAAAGGCAGGCCGATGCCATTGCCGATGGGCAAGATGCAGCTGGATTATTGAAGGCTGGGCTGGAAACCTTCCGGCTGATTTTGCTGCCAGGCCAGCGCTTCTCCGACGAGGTAGAGGGAGCCACAGACGAGTTTGCGACGGGAGGAGGGGGCCTGAAGGGCGTCAGCAACGCTGGCGTGTTTCAGAATCGGCACCTTGGGCGCATCAAAGCTGACGATGAGGTCCCGGATTTGCGCAGGCGGCATGGCGCGCGATGACTGGAAGGTGGTCAGTTGCCAGGAGGCAGCGATGGGGATGAGCTCCTGAATGACGCCGGCGACATCCTTGTCCTTGGCCGCCGCAAAGACGATGTCGGCTTTTTCATGGGGGAAGCTTTGCTCCCAGGTGCCAGCAAGCACCAGGGCGGCCTCAGGATTGTGAGCTCCATCGAGGATGATCCGTCCATTTTGAAGGGGCTGGAATCGTCCCGGCCATTGCACGGCGAGCAGGGCTTCCTCAAGCAGCATGGCAGGGAGAAAGACGCCAGCCTCGCGGACGGCGTCCAGGGCGACGGCGGCATTCCAGGCCTGATGCGGCCCCTGGAGGCCAAGCCTGATGCCTTCGACAGGGCTGTCCACGATCACTAGAGGGGCCTTGAGCTTTTTGGCGGTGTCTTGAATCACGGCCATCGCCGCAGGATCCTGCAGCCCTGTGACAACGGGAATGCCGGGTTTGATGATGCCCGCTTTTTCACCGGCGATTTTGGACAGGCTGCTGCCAAGCTGCTCCATGTGATCAAAGCCGATGCGGGTGATGACGCTGACTTCAGGGGTGATGGCGTTGGTGGCGTCCAGTCTGCCGCCAAGGCCGGTTTCAAGCACGATCCAGGTGAGCCCGCGCTGTCTGAACCAGTCGAGAGCGAGAGCGAAGGTCAGTTCAAAGAAGGTGGGGTGGACTTCCCAGCCTGAGGTGAGTTCACGAAGCTTCTTCAAGCCCGATTCGATCTCTTCGTCAGAGATTTCGCGCTCGGTGTCACGGATGCGCTCGTTGAAGCGGACCAGATGAGGGGAGGTGAACAGGCCCGCCTGAACTCCTGCCTTGGCAAGGATGGCCTGGATGAAGGCACAGGTGCTGCCCTTGCCGTTGGTGCCCGCCACGTGAATGAATTTGAGCCCTGCTTCGGGGCGATCGAGGACTGCCAGCAGGCGTTCGACATTGTCGAGCCCGAGTTTGATGCCGTAAAGCTGGGTCGAATAGAGCCAGGAGAGTTCAGGGTTCACAGGGAGGACGACGAAGTCAGGTTGGAAGCAGGTGCTGATGGAGCCTGTTCAACCAGCCTCCGTTGCATGCTGGCTGCGGTGGCCTTGTCTTGATGAATCAGACAAGTGGTGCTCGGGAAGGGACTCGAACCCTTAAGCCTTTCGGCACAAGATCCTTAGTCTTGCGCGTATACCAATTCCGCCACCCGAGCAGGGCTGCGTTTTGCAGGGGCGCGGAGTATAGCGCGACACGTCAGGATGCAACTGGAGTTTTGATTTTTTCGCAGCTGACCCATTGGGGAGGCTTGGGCTGAGATGACGATGATTGGCTTCACCGGAGTGCTGGCGACATCTGCTATGTTGGTTTTGCCGACCCGTGAGGCGGTGTGCCGTGATTGATGACAACGGTGTCAACGTGAGTGGCGCGTGCCATTTGGCATGGAGAGATGCGATGGCGGCACGAATGCAGCAAAAAGGCCGGGCGGGATGATCCCGTCCGGCCTGGATGCTTGAGTCAACGGGTCAGACCATGGCTTCGGAGCCCTTGTGTCCGAGCTGCTTCACGGCCTTGTTGAGCTGATCATATTCGAGCGGCTTTTTGATCACCGTGACAGGGCCATGGCTGAGGATGCGGCTGAGCACCTCGCTGTCAGGATAACCGGTGATGATCACGATCGGCAGGTCGGGATGCAGCTCCTTGAGCTGGGAATAAACTTCATCGCCAGGAACGTCAGGAAGTTTCAGGTCGAGGAACACGAAGTCGAACTTTTGCTTCTTGGCCAGGCTGATGGCCTCTGCGCCAGTTCCAACAACAAGACGACCAAAACCTGCCTTCTTGAGGAACTGCTTGAAGAGGGCCTGCAGGGCAGGGTCATCATCCACCACCATGACGGTGGGCTGTCCGGCTTCTTCTTCTTTGCGAAGCACATCCCGATCAAGGAGACTGCGCTTGATGCGCCAGCGACCGCCGATCTGGACAGCTGGAAGCTGGCCGCGCTGAACGAGGTAATAAACCGTTGGCAGAGGAATGCGGAGATACTCCGAGGTTTCCTTAACGGTCATTAGTTCTGGTGAAGAGATATCAGCCATAAAAAGGGGTGGAATAAAGACTTTGAGAGATTGCCTGCGCCTGTTGGAGGAGGTGCAAAAATCAGGATTGAGACAAAACTGCTGTATAATTACCAAAATGGCAAGGCTTTTTTTGCTCATTCATCACTCCTGCATCGAGGAGAATAAATAAAGATGCGAAATGAGTCACAAAAAAGAGAGGTTTTCGTGTGTGCCTGTGATGATTCACATGTTTTATGAAGAGTTGCTGAAATGCTTATTTACAAGAACCTACGGCTGGAACCATGAAGCTTGGTGAAGCTATAGCGGTGAGCTCTGGAGTGTGTTCGATTGAACGTTTTTATCATTCTTTTGCTTGCTTCCTGTCGGACAGCCTCTTGTATCTATGGCAGCCTCTTTAAACTCGCCATGGCACTGGAGATGAAGCGCCACCCCTGTGGCATCATTTATACCAAGGATTTCGCTCACTATCTGCGACAGAAAGAGCGGGAAGAGTCCACGCGCCATCCGGGGGAGCTTTTGTCACTGGAATATGTGCGCTGTGCCGAGGGCGAGAAAGCAGGGGCATCCTGGTGGTATTTGGACTGGGTGTCACACATGGTGGCTCCCATGCAGCAGCAGTACCGGATCGAGAACACGCCGGTGTTCATTCATCGTCAGACAAAGAGTGGTCTGAAAAACCGGTTGCTGCATTTTGTGGATGGCCATGTGGTGGTCAAAAGTTGACCTGACGATCCTGGATTGAGGGGACTTAGAGCTGGCCTTTCAGGCGCTTCATCTGAGCCAGGGTTGAGGCGGGACCGTCAGTGGCAGGCTGGATATCCACAATGGCGCCGTTTTGTTCGACATGGAAAGCCTGAAGCACTTGGTTGCGACTTTCTTCGCTTACACCTCCCAGGACCACGATCCTGACGAGGCGTTCCTGGCGGTTGGTGATCGACGCGGCAAGCCTGTCCAGGGCGCTGAGGCCGTTGGAGTCTCTGACATTCAGGGGCACGGCCACGAGTCGCAGAGTGTGGTCGCGCCGATCTCCTGCCAGGGCATGGCCCAGGCTCAGCATGCCGGCCAGAGCCTGGATTTCGCCGGACTGACGGGCGGGGTCGCCATAGAGAGCCAAAACCAGGTGAACCTCCCTGGGGCGCTGCCTTCCCGTCAGCTCAGCCTCGACGTTGGAAACTTCTTCGCCCTGGTGGAAAAATCGGTCGCGAACCGGGGAGTAGCCCATGTTTTCCGGGCTCATGGAGGAGTCGATGTAGCTGGCCACGGCGGCCAGTTGACGGGGGGCGGGGCTGCTCAGCACCTCTCGCAAGATCCGCGAGTGGCGCAGAAGGTCTGCCTCATTCAGGTCGCGCCGGAGTGCGCTGGCATAGGCAAAGCTGCGCTCCTCCACCTGCTGACGCTTGTGCCACCAGAAGCCGAAGGAGGCGATGCTGGTGAGGATGAGTCCAAGCGGGAAGAGGACGAGGGAGAAGCGAATCAGGCGGCCGGGGGCGGGCATGGGTAAGCGATCGGAAAAAGCCAGCACTAGTCTGAAGCTGGCAAAACGCATGCATTTTTCACCCGGCGGATGGAGGAACCTCGACGGCCTCGCATTGGTCACGCCAGCCGGGGAAGTTCCAGACATTGGGAAAGCCGGAGCATTGGACCGGCTTGACGGCCTGGATCCGGCAGATGTTCACTCCTTCGAGAAAGAGGCATTCCCCATTCGGCTTGTCGATGATGGAGAGGCCGGTGCGGTTGGCATTGAGCCTGGTGCAGTTGGCGATGAACTCCTCATCGTTCATGCCGAGGTAGGCTGCGATGGCGGTCACTTCCTCGGCGCTGACGTTGACGTCTCCCGGCCAGCGACAGCAGTTGCCGCACCTCATGCACTGGTAATAGGGCCGGGTGGTCGATGGGGGAATGGTGTCAAGTTCAGCGTGTTCTGACATGGAAACTTTTCAATTCGCAGGATGTGGGCGAGCCATCCATACTTGCCGGATGTTCCGGCTCCTGCAACGCATGGATGACACTGAACCGCGGCTTCCTGCGGGCAGGGAGCCCGTGCCTGCGCCGGAGCGTAGGACTTTGCCATCGCTCACGCTTCTGGCGGATGCCGATGAGTCAGATTCTCAGGCCCTGGAGGACTGGTCGCGTGGCCTGGACTGGGTGCAGTGGCTGCTTTCAGGCGTACGCCGCCGTCGTGACCATCTTCATTTTCAGCCGACAGGTGCCGGGTCGATCGTGAAAACCAAAGCAGACTGGGATGCCTTCGCGTCTCAGTGTCTTCCAGAGGTGCTGATCCCGCATCTGATGAGGTCCTGGCAGGCGGTCGTGCACAACGATCTTGAGGCGCTGCTGCAGGCTGATCGGGCTTTTTCCGGAAGACTTGCCAGATCTGAAGCCGAGGCCAGCGGTGAGGCGGGGCGGTTGCTTTTTAAAGCCACCCGGCAGGCTCGTTATCAGGGCATCCTGGGGCATTATCGGCAGGCCTGTGAATCCGGGCAGTCCCCCGGCCACTTTTTGACGGTCTGGGCGGCAGTGGCACATTTTTTCCAGCTCAGCCTGACAAACGTGGTTTCCGAATATCTGCGGCTGGAGTGGTCACTGGCGACCCGGCCACGGGTGGATGCGGAGTTGCCGGGGGATTTTGCCCGGTTGGTGGCGGATCTGTTGAAGCCTCGGGTGGCGGAGATCCGGGTGGTGGCCTGATCAGACCAGGCGGAGGTAGCGTCGGCCGGGCAGGGCGCGGATAAGTCGCTTCATCTCAAGCCGCATCAAGGTAACGTTGACGGTGGCCGTCGTCAGGCCGGAACGGCTGATGAGCTCATCAATATGCCGTTCCTCCTGGTCGATGGCCTTGTAGAGAATCTCTTCATCCAGCGTGAGCGCGATCGCTGGCCCTGCCGCTTCGAGCTTTGGCGCTGCTGGTGCCGTCGGAAAGAGGTCCGTCAAATCATCCAGGATGTCATCGCCGTTCATGACGAGCTTGGCACCTTGTTGAATCAGCCGGTTGCAGCCAGCCGAGGTCGGTTTGTCGATGGGGCCCGGCACGGCATAGACGGTCCGGCCCTGATCCACAGCCTGTTGGGCGGTGATGAGAGAGCCGCTTTTCAACGGGGCCTCGGTCACCAGCAAACCGCTGCTCCAGCCAGCAACCACCCGGTTCCGATAAGGAAAGGTCTGCTTGTCCGCGCTGCGGTCGACCGCATACTCGCTGATCACCGCTCCATTTTGGGCGATTCGCTCGGCCAGGGCCATGTTTTCAGGAGGATAAAGCTTGCCGATGCCCGCCCCAATGACGGCAATCGTGCGTCCTTTGGCGGCAAGCGCTGCCTCATGAGCGGCGGTATCGATGCCTCGAGCGAGCCCGCTGATGACGGTGTAACCGCTGTAGGCGATCTGAAAGCTCATCTTCTTGGTGGCATTCAGTCCGTAGGGGGTGGCATGCCTGCTGCCGACAACCCCGATGGCATGATGATCTTTCGGAGTCACCTCACCCCAGACATATAGAACCAGGGGCGGGTCATGGATGGTTTTCAGCAGAGGAGGATAGAGTGCGTCGTCCTGGGTGAGGATGGTCAGACCGCGTTCCTGGATTTTGCGCAGTTCCTGGGCGAGATCCACCTGTGACTCCCAGCTGGTGATCAGGTCGGCCTGAGTCCTGCCAATGCCTTCCGCCTCCAGCAGGTCATTGGTCCTTGCTTTGAGGATGCGTTCCGGGGACCCCAGTCGAGCCAGCAGCCTTTGGACACGCACCGGTCCAACCTGGGGAATCAGGTTGAGTGCGATCCATGCCTCCTTGCGCGTCATCCGCCATGTGTTCGGCAGACCGGGAAGGGAGACAAGTTTTTCCCGTGCAGGACGATCTGCTGGCTGAAAATTTTATACCGAAACAGAGGGTGGCTTGACTTGGCTGTCTTTGTTGCAGGACACCGCACGCCTGCGCCGAGGCTGAGTCAGCATCCCAATTACAAGCAACATCAAAGATCCGGCTTCCGGCACAGGGGCCAGCGAGAAGTTGGAGAATTCAAGAACGGTCTGGTTGCCTGTGATCGAGCCGAGCAGGTTCACATCAGAGATCGTGTCAGCGGCAAAGCGGAAGGTGAGTTCGTCGTAAGGATCCTGAGCCACGAAGTCGAAGGTGATGGTGGCAAGGCCGCCGCCCAGTTGCACAAGGTCGAGGACGTTCAGGGTTTGCGTGGCATTCAGGCTTTCAATGGGGATGACACCATTGAACAAGCTGAAGCTGGCCGAGTTGAGCGCATTGAGATTGATGCCGGCTCCTGCGTTGACATCGAAGGTCACCGAATAAGTCTGTCCCTGAATGAGGCCAAGTCCCGTGACGGTGGAAGAGCCGATCCAGGCATTGATGGCGCTGGCCCCGACTACCTGGTCGGTCAGGCTTGTGATCGTGGCACCAAGGCTTCCGACCAAACCCGTGGTGGTGGTTTCCAATTCGCGCCCAAAGATGAGACTGTCACCCAGGGTCTGAGTGTAGGCTGCCAGCTGAACATCGACTGTGCCCACCAGGGGAACCGTCGTTCCTGCCTGCACCAGGCCGGCGGCGGTATGAGTCCAGTTCACATTTCCTGCATTCTGAGCGGTGGGCGTGAACGGGGTGGTGTCCACCGTCAGGCTGAGCAACGAACCTGATCCCGGGCGTCGGGCGGTGAAGTCCGGGTCAAAAAAACCCGGTGATGAAATCACGGTTTGTGCGGAAAGCTTGTTTCCTGGGAGAAGCAAGCTGACGAGAAACATGCTCCAGAAGATGCAGGTGGAGCAGGGGCAGTTGGACTGTCTTGCTAGATTTACCTTCATTATGAAATAAAACCATAATAACAATAAAATAAGAAGGTGGAAAGTGTAAGTAAAAGTGCTGAAAGCTTAAGGTGTTAAACCGATAAACTAGTTCTGATCTGCAGTTTTGAATGATGTATTAAATGCTGAAATTGTTAAAATTAGTTAATCGGATGCTCTTGCTATGCATCGTTGGCTTGCTGTTAGAAAAGACTGGTATTCAGGATTTTACCAAGGTCTGAGCGAGAGTCGCCATGAAGGATGGCCGTCTAAGTCCAGTGCACAGTCGCCCTCAAGCAGGTCGACAGGGACTGCTGAAGCAGTGGTAGCGAGATTTGATCGTCAATGAAGACAGCATGCCATGAGGACATGTCTGGATGACCTGACGGGACGGATGCAGGCTGTCGGGCCCGTTCGGGATTTTGGCCTCAGTCGTGGATGTAGTCCGCAAAGGCACCGATGATGACGGTGACGGACATGGCGCCTGCGTCAGGGAAGCCGATGCAGGCGTCACCGAGAGTTTTGGCGCGGCCAAACTTGGCCACCATGGCCTTGCTTGCTTCCAAGCCATCCAGAGCGGCCTTATTGACGGCGGCGATGGCTTCTGGCAGGGGCTGGCCTGCGACTTCGGCGGCCTTTTCTGCGGCAGGTTGCATGGCATCGACGACCGTTTTATCGCCAACAGCGGCTCCGCCGCGCTGTTTCACACCGTCCACTCCCGCCTGAAGGAAGGCGGCGAGACCTGCGGCGTCGAAGGTTTCCTTGCCTGCCAGGGCTTTGCCGCCATTGCGGAAGAAAGTGCCGAAGATGGCTCCCGAGGCTCCGCCCATGCTGCTCATCATTGCCATGCCAACGGCGGAAAAGCTTTTGTCGATGGTTTCGGCCTCGCCTGCTTCCAGCTTTTCCCTGGCGGCGGTCATGCCGCGCTGCATGCCAAGTCCGTGATCGCCGTCGCCAAGGTTGCGATCAGCTTCGGAAAGCTGGGGTTCGGCGGCGATGATGCGCTCGCAGGCGAGCAGGAGCATGGCTTTGACTTCGTCTTTGGAAAGGCTGGCTTTGGGCATGGCGGGCGTGATGGTGGATGAAGGCTGGCAGGCGTCAAACAGGAAAAAGGCCGGGTGATCACTCGATGCAGATGGCCTGGCGGATGCTGATTTCGGCAGCTTCAGCGGCGGTGGTGCTGCGGGCGTGGATGCGCAGCAGCACTTCGCCAAAGGCGATGACCTGGCCGGTCTTGGCAAACTGGTCGCAGCCGACGGCGAAGTCGATGCTGTCGCTCGACTTGGCCCTGCCGGCGCCGAGTTCCAGGATGGCCTGGCCGATGATTTGGGCATCCATCCGTGTGAGCCTGCCGCTTCGGTCGGCCTTGAGCTCACGGATGACCGGGGCGTGGTGGATTTCGGTGATGCGTGTGAGGTCGGCCGGTCTGCCGCCCTGGGCGGAGACCATCTGCTGGAAGCGTTCCCAGGCTGCGCCGCTGTGAAGGAGCTGTCGCAGGTGTTCGCGGGAGGAGATGGAAACGGTGGCGCAGAGGTCGAGG
Source organism: uncultured Prosthecobacter sp. (assembly GCA_964642905.1). Taxonomy (GTDB): domain Bacteria; phylum Verrucomicrobiota; class Verrucomicrobiia; order Verrucomicrobiales; family Verrucomicrobiaceae; genus Prosthecobacter. The sequence goes on along the minus strand of CAZXPU010000007.1, from coordinate 46,936 downwards.
ACGATCTCCTCCAGGTCAGGCGGTCCGTCACCCTGGAGGCAGCGGACGGCTTCGGCGACTTCCAGAGCGTTGCCGGCGGCTTCACCGGTGGGCTCGTCCATTCGGCTGAGCCGAACTCCGGCGCGTACGCCGAGGGCGCGTCCGGTCTGCACCATGCTTTGAGCAAGCTCGTGGGCTGCCGCCTCCGTCTTCATGAAGGCTCCGGTGCCAAATTTGACGTCGAGGACCAGGCGGTTGAGCCCTTCCGCGAGCTTTTTGCTGAGGATGCTCGCGGTGATCAAAGGCACGCTGGGAACCGTGCCGGTGACGTCACGCAGGGCATAGAGCTTTTTGTCCGCCGGGCAGATGTCCGCAGTCTGGCCGATCATGACGCAGCCTGTTTTGCGGATGACGCGGTGGATTTCCGGTTCGCTCAATTGGGTGCGGAAGCCGGGGATGGATTCGAGCTTGTCCAGCGTGCCGCCGGTGATGCCGAGGCCACGCCCGGAGATCATCGGCACCCAGACGCCGTCACAGGCCAGCAGCGGGGCGATGATCAGGCTGGTCTTGTCACCAATGCCGCCGGTGCTGTGCTTGTCGACACGCATGGGGGCGTCGGCGGACCATAGCAGGCTGCTGCCACTGTGCAGCATGGCCTCCGTCAGGGCGGCGGTCTCTTGGGTGGTCATGCCTCGCAGCAGGATGGCCATGGCCAGCGCGCTCATCTGGTAGTCCGGCATGTCTCCGGCGGTGAAAGCCTGGATGAGCTGGTGGATTTCGTCCGGGGACAGCTCGCCGCCATCGCGCTTGTGTTCGATGAGGGTCGGAATGTGCATGGCGATGGACGGTCCAGGAAACGGAAGCAGGCAGGGCTGGTTCAGGCCAGATTTTGCTCCATCCACGCCTTCATCTGTCCCAGGGCCCGGGCACGGTGGCTGAGCTGGTTTTTCACTTCCGCCGGCAGCACGCCGAAGGTGTTTTCAAAGCCGGCGGGCTGAAAGAGCGGGTCATAGCCAAAGCCGCCTTCGCCTTGTTCGACGAGGCGTAAGATGCCCTCGACGGTGCCATGGGTGACCTGCAGGGTCCTGCCATCCAGCGCCAGGGCAAGGCAGCAGCGAAAACGCCCAGAAAATGTGGAGGGGGGCAGGCGGCCCAGCTCGGTTTTCAACCGCGTTCGGTTGTCCGCGTCCGTGGCCGACGGGCCGGCATAGCGGGCTGAATACACCCCGGGTTCGCCGCCAAGGGCATCCACCTCCAGGCCGGAGTCGTCGGCGATCACATAACATCCCGGAAGCGCGGCGCTGGCGGCCTCGGCCTTGAGGATGGCGTTGGCTTCGAAGGTGGTGCCGGTTTCCTCGGGAAGCTGAACGTGGGGAAAGCCACGCAATCCCTGAACCTGCCAGGGCGTTCCGAGCATGGTGGCGACTTCCTGGACCTTGTGGGCGTTTGAGGTGGCAAAAATGAGTTCGGGCATGGATTCAGGCAGAGTAGGAGGGAAGTGTCCGGCCGCTCAAACCGAAAACTCAGTTTTTCGCCGCCGTCGTCCTTCGTATCCTTGCTCTCCTCCATGCCGCCGCCACTCCTTGCCGTCACGCACCGCCGGGGTATCCACCTGCCTGAGGCGGACCTGTGGCTGGACCCGCACTTTGGCGTGGACCGCGCCTTCATCTCCCATGCCCATGCGGATCATGTGGCGCGTCACCGCATGACCTTCTGCTCGGAGCTGACGATGCACCTGATGAGCGAACGCTACGGGCTGCGCAAGGACGGCGTGTTCCACGCGCTGCCGATGAGGCAGCCTTTTGAATGGGAGGGGTGGGAGATGCGCCTGCTTCCGGCAGGTCACATCGTGGGTTCGGCCATGCTGCATCTGACGCGCCAGAGCGACGGCGCCTCGCTGCTCTACACGGGGGACTACAAGCTGCGCCAGGGGCTGAGCTCGGAGAGGTGTGAGCTGGCCGCCGCCGACACCCTCATCATGGAGACCACCTTCGGCCTGCCGATGTTCCGGTTTCCTCCGACGGGCGAGGTCATCGCCCAGGTGCTGAAGTTTGTGCGGGAAACGATCGAGGATGGCGGCATCCCGGTCCTGCTGGGCTATTCGCTGGGCAAGGCGCAGGAGATTTTATGCGCGTTGGGCGGCGCCGGTTTTCCGGTGATGCTGCACAAGTCTGTCTGGGAGATGACCGAGGCTCTGAAGCCGGTGCTTGGCGTACTGCCGGAATGCCGGTTGTTTGACCCGTCCCTGGCCCGCGGGCACGTGCTGCTGTTTCCTCCCGGCAACGGCAAGTCCACGGCCCTGAAGAAGCTGAAGGTCTGCCGGACGGCGATGCTGACAGGCTGGGCGTTGCAGCCCGGGGCCAGGTTCCGGCATCAGGTGGACGAGATCTTTCCGCTCAGCGACCACGCCGATTATCCGGAGCTTTTGGAGACGGTGGAGCAGGTGAAGCCCCGGCGGGTTTATCTTGTTCATGGTTATACCCGGGAATTCGCCGCCGACCTCAGGGCTCGCGGCTTTGAAGCCTGGACGCTGGACAAGGCCGACCAGCTCGAGATGCCGCTGCTCATGGCTGCTCCTGTAACGCCGGTTGCGAAGGCATTGACGGTTGAGGAGACGTTGCTGGATGGCGGGCAGGGGGTTGCCAGATGGGCCGCCATTTGTGCGCAGACGGCCGCGGAGTCGTCCAGGCTGCGCAAGGTGGAAATCCTGGCCGGCTTTTTGAAAGGCCTGGATGCTGATGAGCTGGCGTCGGCCGTGCGTTACTGCGCCGGTTTGACCGGCGATCCTTCGGCGGGTGATGCGCCGCTCAACACAGGCTGGGCGCTGATCCGCAGGGCGTTGCAGGAGGTGAGCGCTGTGTCGGATGTGGAATACCGCGCCATCTCACGCAGCCAGGCGGACGCGGGACGCACGGCCTTCCTGGTACTGCAGCGGGCAAGGTTGCAACCCACGCCGATGAGCCTGTCGGAGCTGGCTGGGTTTTTCGAGCGGCTGCGCCGGGCGGAAGGGCAGATGGGAAGGATTCAGCTTCTGCGCGAAACGTTCATCCGGCTTTCGGCCCTCTCGGGTTCCTGGCTTGTGCGGTTGTTGACGGGTGACCTGCGCATGGGCTCGAAGGAGGGGCTGATTGAGGAGGCCGTGGCCGCCGCTTTTGGCCAGTGCGCTGATCAGGTTCGTGAGGCGGCGATGCTTTGCGGCGACCTGGGGCGTTCGGCGGTGCTTGCCCGGAATGGGTGCCTGGATGATGTCCGCCCGCAGCCTTTCGTGCCGATCAAGGTCATGCTCGCCTCCCCGGAGGAGTCGGGGCAAGACATCTGGGACCGCATGAATGCGGCCGGTTCAGAAGGGGTGGGAAGCCCGGAACTGTGGGTGGAGGACAAGTTCGACGGCATTCGCGCGCAGGTGCACCGATGCGGGGGACGTGTGGAGATTTTCACCCGCGACCTGAAGCCGGTCGGGCTGCAGTTTCCTGAAATCTTGAAAGCCATGGGCTCCCTGGAGGCGGAGGTCATCCTGGACGGTGAGATCATCGCCCATGCCGAAGGGAAGAAGCTGACCTTTTTCGACCTGCAAAAACGGCTGGGTCGCCGGGATCAGGCCGATCTTTTTCTGCCCAGTGAAGTGAGCGTGAAGTATGTGGTCTTTGACCTCTTGTGGCTGAACGGAAGTTCGCTTCTTGACCGGTCTTTGTCGTTGCGTCGCGAGGCGTTGGAGACATTGAGACTTCCTGCCGAAGAGGTTTCTTTGATCCAGGTTGAGAAGGCTTCATCGACGGAGGCGATCGAAGCCCTGTTCATGGCGGCCCGCAGGCGTGGCAATGAAGGATTGATCGTCAAAAATGCCGCCAGCGCCTACACGCCAGGCCGGCGCGGCAAGTCCTGGCTCAAGCTGAAGAAGGCCTTTGCCACCCTTGATGTCGTGGTGGTGAAGGCCGAGCAGGGTCATGGCAGGCGTGCGCATGTGTTGAGCGACTACACGTTTGCTGTGCGTGATTCAGCCGGCGGGCTGCGGGTGATTGGCAAGGCTTACAGCGGTCTGACCGATGTGGAGATCGAGGAGCTGACGGAGCATTTTGTCGCCGGCACCCTGGAGCAAAAGGGACGTGTGCGGACCGTGACGCCTGACCTCGTGCTTGAGGTGGCGTTTGACTCCATCCAGGCCAGTTCCCGGCATGACAGCGGGCTGTCGCTGCGGTTCCCGCGCATCAAGGCCATCCGCAGGGACAAGGGCGTGGAGGAGATCGACACCCTGGATTACGCGCGCCGACTTGCGGGGTTGGAGTCCTGAGCGAAGTGACGGCTACTTTCGATCAGCCTTGGGCGGGCTTGCCGAGGCCGTCACCGGCACGACGGCGCGACGGATCTCCTCCAGAGGGGTGGGGTCGGCCCTGTCTGCAGCCAGTGCACGCCTGACTTCGACGACTTCCTGCGGCTTCGGCTCAAGCCACTCTGCGGCGGCGGGGATCTTGAAACGCCGGGCGGCCAGACGAATCTGTTGTTCGCGTCTGGGTGCGACATGGACGGCGGTTTCCAGGATGGCGCGGACGAGCTCGGGCTGGTTGCCCACGGCGTCGATGGCGGCTGCGACGATTTCCGCCGCGCAGGATTCGTGAATCACCAGCGCGTCCTCAAGCCACATGCCGAGACGTCCTGGGTGGCGCTGGATGGCGGCGTTCAAGTCAGCGCAGAGCGTGTCACAGTCGCGGTAACGTGTGGACCTCTTCGTCGGCTGGCCCAGAAGCTGGCCAGCCATGGAAAGCAGGAGGAGACAAAGGACGGCGGCGCGCATAAGCTTCTCGGAAATATGACTGATGCTGGCCACTCTGACGAGCGGAAAACCGCAGGCGTTGAAGAAAGGGTTGTTTCATGTGTCCTGATCATTTATGGCGAAAAGAATGCTGATTCAGGCTGGCTTACGAGTGATTTCCTACTGCCTCCGGCTCTGCACCGGCCTGGGGATCACTTCCCGGCGGGTTCGGGCAGGTGGAACCTGCTGGACGGTTCACCCGGCGGCTGAATCGGATTATCCTGAGCTGGATGCCATCCTGGGGAAGCCGGAGGATGAAATCCGCAGCCGACGGCAGGGACTGTTCCGCAACAAGTCGGACTTTGCCTATCATGACCGCCTGGTCGTAAAGCGATACAACGCGCGCAAGCCCTCAGATGCACTGCTGGATTTGGTCCGGCCTTCCAAGGCGACCTTTGCGTTTCGCAAGGCCAGGCTGTTGGAAGAGGCCGGGCTGCCCGTCGCACGAGCACTCGCGGCGGCCTATGCGCCCAGGCGTGGCCTTGTGCGGCCGAGCTACCTGGTGATGGAACGTGTGCTTGATGCGGGCACGTACCGGCCATTCTTTGAGGCGGGTGGTGATCTCGCTCATGCGCGGACGCTGGGGCAAATGATCGGCCGTCTGCATGCCAGCGGGCTGCGTCACCGGGACCTGCGCTGTGAGAACCTGCTCGAGGATGGACGGGGACGTCTTTGGTTCATCGACATGGAGGGCATCCGGATTCAGCTGCTGCCGCGGCCCGACCGGGTCCTGCGCGACCTGAGGGCGCTGCATCGGAACTTTGCACGCTTCCAGGTTAGGCCCAAACCGGGCGTGCTCGCGGCGTTCTGGCGTGCCTATCTGTGCCAGCAGCCTCGTGCTTCGAGGTCTGCGTGCATGAAGGCGAGAAGGCTGGTCTTTGGCCTGGGTCTGAAAAAGGAGTGAGGCCGCCTTGGAATGTAGTCATGCGCTTCAGCCCGTGAGGGTTGGGCAGGTGTGCGCGACGTGAGAGCGGGAAGGATGTTGGTGCGGGCTGAAGCGCGGTGCTGCATCACTGCACGATCATCTCGCCCTTCATCACCAGCCAGTGGCCAGGAAAGGTGCAGATGTAGGGGTAGACGCCGGGCTTTTCCGGTGCCTTGAACCGGAGGATTTCGCGCTCGTTCTGGGGCAGCAGCTTCGTCTTGTGCAGGATCTTCGGACTGTCGGGGATGAAGCCCTTGGTGAAGCCGTCGGTGGTCTTGGCCATCTCGTTGCCCGCCATGCCGACTTCGTCCGCCGCGCCGGGCTGGACGATGAGAAGATTGTGCGGTGTGACGTCGGGATTTTCAAAGATGAGCTTCACCGGCTGGCCGGCCTTCACCTTGAACTCGCGCACATCGTAGAGCAGGCGCTCGGGGATGGTCTTGATGGTGACGGTTTGCAGGCCAGGCTGCGCATCAAACGGGTTCGGCGGCTCGGGTTTGAGCTTCTTGGCCATTTGCGCAGGTTTTTTCGGCTCGCTGTCTTCGAGGAACTTGGCGAGCTCGGGATGCTTCGTCATAAACGCGGCATTGCCCTTCCAAAGCGGCTGCAGGGCATGGCTGTCGAGCGCGGTCCGCAGCGCGTAGGTGAGGTAGCTGTCCATCGGGTGATTCAGCAGATCGAGCGCGGCCTCCAAGGCCTCCGGCGTGCCGATGTAACTTGCCGCGATGGCCGCTTCGAGGCGGACAAGCCCGCTGGGGTCGTTGGCGGCGAATCGTAGCGGTTGCGGCCCCACCTGCTCTTTCCAGGCACGCAGAGGCAGCTTCCTCAAGCTCCGCGTTGCCACGGCTCGCATGAGCGGGGGAAACTTGTCATGCTCCCGCATGATTCTTGAAATCATGTGATTGCTGTGGTCCCAGACTTCCGCCTTGGATGATTCAGGCGTTGTGCCTTTCTCAAAACTTTGTTTGGCGAGCCAGTCGCTGAGCCACAGCCACTCGGCGAGGGCTTGGTCCGTGTTCAGGTGAAATCTTCCGCTCAAGCCGATGCCAACGGCAATGGCTTCCGGCTCCCTCTCCCTCAATTCCACCTTCGCGCGGTAACGCGTGCGGTAGTTATCACTCTTCAGCAGGTCGAGCAGCTCGGGGATGCTCGCGCCGGCGATTTTTGGGGCTTCCTCCAGCGGCCGGCCTTTGGCGGTGATGCGCCAGATGCGGCCGCTCTTTTTGTCACGGCGGGTGTCCCGGAGGGAATACTGCATGTGGCCCTTCACCGGATTGTACCAGTCGGCCACATACATCGCGCCATCGGGGCCCTGCTGGATGTCCACGGGGATGAAGCTGAGGTTCGTGCTCTGGAAGACGATGCCCACTTTCTTCTCCTCGAAGTGCGTGTCGTGCTCCACCCACTCGTGCAGCTCGACCTCGTTGGTGGGCTTGTAGCGCACGCGCATGAAGTGCCTTGGGTTGCGCAGCTCCTTCGGCCAGTGGCTGCTGCTGAGGAATTCCTGGCCGCAGGTGCCGCTGTAGGCGGGGAAGTAATTGCCGGCGGGCACGTGGATGTCGGGATAGGGCGCGTTCAACGCATGCACGGCGCTGGCGAAGACGGGATGGCTGCCGACGTGGAAGCCCCAGTCGTCGAAGGTGATGCCCCAGGGATTGGTGCTGAGGTAACCGCCAAAGGCGAGCAGGCGTCCGGTGGCGGGCGTGTAGCGGAAGAAGCTGCTCTCTCGGGCTCGGACGGGGCCGTGGGGCGTCTCGACCTGGCTGTGATGGAAGATGCTTTCGCGGAAGATGAGATCGCCCTCGGGGCTCCAGGCGAAGTCGTGCAGCGCGTGGTGGCTGTCCTCGGTGCCGAAGCCGGTGAGCAGCTTCTCACGGTGGTCAGCCTTGCCGTCGCCATCGCTGTCCTTCAGGAAGGTGAGGTGCGGCTGGTCGGAGACGAAGACGCCGCCGTTGCCAAACTCAAAGCTGAGCGGGATGGCAAGCTTGTCGGCCCACACGCTGCATTTGTCCGCACGGTGGTCACCGTTGCGGTCCTCAAGGATGAGGATGCGGTCCTTCGGCGCCTCGCCAGGATAAATCTGCGGGTAGGTGGTGCTCGTGCTGACCCACAGGCGGCCTTTGCCGTCGAAACGGAGGGCGATGGGCTTCACGAAAAGCTCCGGGAAGTCCTCTTCACTGGCGAAGAGGCTGACCTCGAACCGGGGATCGACCTTGAAGGCCTTGAGTTCATCGGCGGGAGACAGCCATTCGTTGATCGGGCGATCACCGGTGATCACCGGAAGAGGGGTTTCATCCGCAGATTTTACAGATGACGCCGATGACTGAATGCCGGGTCTGGCCGGTCGATCTGTTGAAGAGGTCTTTGCGGATGTGGCGCCATTGTTCTTCGAAGCTTGCTTGTCAGAATCTGAATCATCTGCGCCATCTGCGGATGACATGGAGTGGATCAGGCTGTCACGAGCCTCGACCATCCTGAGGAGCTTGGCGAGTTCGCCGGGGAAGTTGACGACGCCATAGGGTTCGGCACGGCCGCCCTTGATGTAATAGTAGTTCAGCGGGCGGTAATACTGGAAGAACTTGTCCTCCTTGTCGACGACGGCGGCGCGGACGGCCTCGTTGACCTTCGGCGGCGTTTCCTGGGTGAGCTGGTTGTAGAGACGTTCGGCGAAGACGCGGTAGCCTTCCTGGTTGAGATGAACACCGTTGATGGAGTGCGGGCCGCGAAACTCCGACGGCGGGATGTCGAAGACATCGGCGAATCCGACTTTTTGTTCGGTGGCGACCTGGCGCATGGCGTCGGCGTAGGGTTTGATCTGCGCGTTCAGATGCTCATGAGGCTTTTCGGCGGGCGTGGGGCTGACCAGGACGATCCTCGGCTCCGAGGTTCCGTTGTAGCGGTGGCTTTTCAGCTCGATGAGGAAGGCCTTGAGGAGCGTGGCGAACTCGCCCACCCCCTTTTCGCCCTTGAAGCTTTCATTGAAGCCGAAGGCGGCAAGGATGATGTCGGTCTTGTGCTCGGCGAGGTGCTGGTTGAGGTCGCCAAAACCGTCGGGACGGGGGCGGAGGGCCACTTCATCGGCGGACCAGGAGAGGTTGCGGACGACGAGCTTCTCGCGGGCAAAGCGCTGGTGCAGCAGGGCCTCGAACTGGCCGTCGTCGCGCATGCGGTCGAAGAGCGAGTTGCCGACGAGGGCGATGCGGGCGCCCGGCTGGATCTCCAGCGGGAGCTGGGCGGGGCAGGGCAGGTGGGTGCCGAGAAGGGCGAGAAGAAGCAGGCTGAAGCGGTTCATGTGGCAAAGTTTGTCAGGCATCCCCGGGGACGGGGCGAAACCGGACAAGCGATCCAAACGCCTTCCGCAGGCTTGAACTCTCCGAGGGTTGTTATTTGCCCTTCTTGCCCTGGGCGGGAAGGGGCATGCGCCAGACAGCGGCATCGCGGGGGATATCCTCCAGCTCCATGAAGGGGGCGGCGGCCGGATTGGGGGCGGAGGTGCGCGCCAGTTTGTCGGGAGGGATCGGGGCGGATTCCGCCGTGCTCTTCCTGGTCAGGGGTTCGCTGCCGGGGTTCAGCTCACGAGGCTCGATGCGCGTCCAGGTCTTGTTGGAAAAGTAGCTGTCGGCCTCGCTGCGCCAGCTCTGGCCGGGTGTGGATCGTACGTAAAGGGCGAAGCGGTCGAACATGACCTCGGGCACATAGCGGCTGCCGGCCTTGCTGGCGATCGGCGGATCATTGATGTCCGGGGTGGCTTCGGTGGATTCGAGCAGGTACTCGACATTGTTCATGCGCACGACCACCCAGGCATGGCCTCCGAGGTCGCCATAGCGTCCCAGCGCCACGCGTGCCTGAAAGCCACGGCTCAGCAGCCAGTCGCAGAGATAGATGGCTGAATCCTCGCAGTCGCCCTGGCCGAGTTGCTGGGTTTCCAGGCTGGTCTGCCAGGCGTCCGTGGCCTCCTTGCGCTGGCCGGGGTCCCGGGTGTAGATGCAGTTGCCATGCACGGCTCCGCAGATGGTGAAGAGTTCGTTGATCCGGGCGATGTCCTTGGAAAAGACCGCGGGAGGTGCATAGCCGGTGAGGAACTCGTTCACATAGCGGAACTTCTTCTTCTGGTCGGCGGCCACGACCGCATAGGTGCGACGGCACTGCGGGCATTCGAGGCCCAGGCTGTGCTGGTTGAGTGAAACACGGACGATGTGAGGATGCTTGCAGTGCAGGCAGCGGCTGAAGTAGGCCTCCTGACGCGATTCACTGAGGATCTCGGGGCTGAAATCAAGCAGGCGCTGGCCGACCACGACAAGAGCCTGCTGGCTGAGTCCGCCCATGGTCTCTCGGATGGCAAAGCCCAGGTGGGTCATGCCGGGGCCTGTTTTCGAGGCAAACTCCTGAAATTCAGCGAGCAGTGACTTCAGGGTCGGGCCGCTGGCGGTGCAGATGGACAGGTGATAATAGCGCGGCAGCGCCTCCTGAATCTTGCGGGTCACCGCATCCATGTCGTCCAGGGCCAGCGTGGGAAAGTGTTTGGCCATCCATTCGTCCAGGTCGGGGTCCACCTTGAGATCAGGCATTTTCGCGGCGATGCGCGCGTAATTCAGCCGGTCCACGAGATCGACCCTGAAGCTCATCGTGGAGTAACTTCGACTTTCGCCGCTGAGTCGCTCGGAGAGTATCAGGGCAAAAGTGCGCCAGATTCCTTTTTGGTGCGCCACGAGCCCGCCTGCCAGGGAGAGCCCGGCGAAAAGGGACCAGAGGATGAGGCGCTTGAGCATGGTGAAAAAGTCGTTGGATTATAGTAATTATAAACCGGGCTGCAAGGTTTTATCCTCTTCTGGCAAAGAACTTACAGGCTGCAGGTGGGGGATAAACCGGTCTTTTGAATCGCGGCAACCGTGCTATTCTCCCAGTTCATGCCTGACCAGCCCACCCCAGCCAGCCTGCGAGAACGCCACGGATTTCTGCGTGTGGCGGCGGTGTCACCGGAACTCACCCTGGGCGATGTCACCGCCAACCTGGCGATATTGAAGCGTGAAACCGCAGCACTGGCTGAGTCCGGGGTGAGGCTGATCGTATTCCCGGAACTGAGCCTGACCGGCTACTCCTGCGCGGATCTTTTCCATCACGTGGCCCTGCTGAACAAGGCCAGGCAGGCGCTGGGAGAATTGGCGGAAAGCACAGCCGGACTTGGCTGCGTGGTGGTTGTGGGTTTGCCGCTGGTCGTGGAGAGCCGCCTTTACAATGTGGCGGCGGTGCTGGCGGATGGAAAGGTGCTGGGCCATGTGCCAAAGAGCTTCCTGCCCAATTCAGGCGAGTTCTACGAGCGGCGCTGGTTTTCTCCGGCCGCGACCTTGACGGAGACAGAAGTCGACGGCGTGCCGATCGGTGCGGACCTGTTGTTCAGCGCCACCGACCTGCCGGGTTTTGTTCTGGGGCTGGAGATCTGTGAGGATCTTTGGACGGTGATTCCGCCCAGCAGCCATGCGGCTCTGGCCGGAGCGACCGTGCTGGCGAACCCTTCGGCGAGCGATGAAGTGCTGGGCAAGGCCCCGTATCGTCGCGGTCTGGTGGCGCAGCAGTCGGCACGCTGCCTGGCGGCTTATGTCTATGCGGGAGCCGGTGCCGGTGAATCGAGCACGGACGTGGTTTATTCCGGACATGGGCTGGTGGCGGAGAACGGTGTGCAGCTGGCCGAGACGCGGCGGTTTTCCTTTGAAACCCAGACGGCGGTGGCTGACGTGGATCTTCAGCGTCTGCAGCATGAGCGATTGAAAAGCGCATCCTTCCGGGATGAAGAAGCCCGCCCGGTTTTCCGAAAGTTTGAGTTCACCCTGGGTGACTCAAGCAAGGGGGAGAGCGGGCTGCTGCGACCGCTGCCCCCCCAGCCCTTTGTGCCATCCTCCGGGGTGGATCGCCGTGCGGTGTGCGAGGAAATTTTCGCCATCCAGGCCACGGGGCTGGCACGTCGGCTGCGGCAGACGGGGAGCCGGTCGGCGGTGCTGGGGCTTTCCGGTGGACTGGATTCCACGCTGGCCCTGCTGGTGTTGATCGAGGCGTTGACGCTGGCCGGGATGCCGCGCAGTGCGGCGGTCATTGTCACCATGCCCGGCTTCGGTACGACAGCCCGCACCAAGGGCAATGCGGAAAAACTGGCCGAGGCCCTGGGCGTTGCCCTGCGGACGATCAGCATCAAGGCGGCGGTGGAGCAGCATTTCGCGGACATCGGCCATCCGCCGGGCCTGCACGACATCACTTATGAAAACGCCCAGGCCCGTGAGCGGACCCAGGTGCTGATGGATGTCGCCAATCAGACCGGTGGGCTGGTTATCGGGACGGGCGACCTTTCCGAGGCGGCCCTGGGCTGGTGCACGTTCAATGGCGACCACATGAGCATGTATCATGTCAACGCTGGCGTGCCGAAAACGCTGGTGAAGTACCTGATCGAATGGGCGGCGACGGAACGCCATGCGGTGGAGGCCGGGGAGGTGCTGCATGACATCATCGACACGCCGATCTCACCCGAATTGCTGCCAGTTGGAGCCGACGGACAGATGGAGCAGAAGACGGAGGACACCGTCGGCCCTTATGAGCTTCACGATTTCTTCCTCTTCCATTTCGTTCGCCACGGATGTCCTGCGGAAAAAATTCGGTATCTGGCAGGCATCGCGTTTGCTGGCAAATACGCGGGCGAGGTGATCGACCGCTGGCTGTCGGTGTTCCTGCGCCGGTTCGCACAGAACCAGTTCAAGCGTTCCTCAATGCCCGACGGACCCAAGGTCGGGTCCGTGGCTCTGTCACCGCGCGGTGACTGGCGCATGCCCAGTGACTGGGGCGGCGCGCTGGAATGAGCCATGCGGGTTGTGGTTGGAAGATCAGTCGAGCTCCATCAGGCGCTGGGCCTCGCTCAGCAGGAAGGCTGTGTCGGTGAAGGGCTGCCAGCTGATGTCGATCCAGCGCAGCCTGCCTTGGGCGTCGATGAAGACGGCGGCGTGCAGGGCTTCCTCCTCGAAGTCGTCGTAGGCCCGGAAGGTCTTGAAGGCGTCGCGTGAGGGGTCGGCCAGGACAGGGAAGGGGGGCAGCTTTTTCGACGTCATTTGTTCGGCCACACGACCGGCCAGGGACAGCGGTTCCAGGGTGATGGCACAGAGGGAGATACCCGCCTTTTCGTAGTCGGGTGCGGCCTTGGCAAAGGCGTTCACCTGTTCCATGCAATGAGTGCAGGCGGCGCCCAGATAAAAGAGCAGCACATGCGGTTTGCCGGCCAGCGTGCGGCTGCTGAACTCCTTGCCATCCAGGGTCAGGGCCTGCCACTCCGGGGCCTTGGGCGGTGACCAGTAAAGGGGGCCAAGTTCTTTCAAAGTCGGCCGCACGCCAACATCGGTCCGTTTGGGCGGAGCTGCGCGCCATTCGCCTTTGATCCCCAGGGTTCCTGCAAGGGCGTCGAGGCGCTTCTTCACGGGCAGGTCGGGCTGCAGGGCAAAGGCCAGCTTGCGCATCTCCTCGAAGGTCTTTCGTGCGTCGTCGGTCTTGCCCAGAGCCTGCTGCATTTCAGCCTTGGCGGCGAGTCCGGCGAGGTCCTGTGGGTAGTTTTTCAGCAGGTCCTCGGCCTTCTTCTTGTCACCCAGTTTCAGCCACAGGCTGGCGGCCAGGGGCTTGGGCAGATCCTCGGCCTTGCTGATAAGGTCGGCGGCGTTTTTTGCCTGGGTCAGCACCGCGTGAAGGGCGCGCAGTTCATCCAGCTGTCGGGTGATGGCGTCAGGCTTGGCTGGCTCCGGCTTTTTGGCTTCAGGCTTGTTTTCAGGCGACGCGGGAGGGGAAGACTTCGGGCTTTCGTCTTTGGGGGCGTCTTTTTTGGCCGGGCTGTCCTTGGCGACAATGTCCTTGGCTTTTGCCGGGTTGTCAGCTTTGGCCGGTTGCTTGGGAGAGCTGTCCTTTTTGTCATCGTTCTTTTTCGTGGCAGCCTTGGCCTGGGCACTGACTTTTTCCAGACTGGCAATGCTGGCGGCCAGTGCGGCGGAGTCGCCTTTGGCAAAGCTGGCCAGGCCGCGGGCGTGAAGGCGTCGGGCCTCATGCCCGTGCTGTTTCACCACGGGAAAGAGCGGGCCGTCAGTGACCTTCAGCAGGTCATCCCAGAGCTCCCATCGGACAAGCGTTTCCAGCAGTCGAGTGCGGCCGTAGCCGATGCTGGTGTTGTCCTTGTCGAGGGTGTTGTTGGTCGGGTGCTGGGGATGGCGGATGAGCGCTGTGGCCAGGCCGATGGCGTCAGAGGCGCGGCCCAGTTCGTTGAAGTTGCGCACCAGCCATTCTTCATTGTGGGCGTAGTTGTGGATCTGGTCGGGATGCACCCAGTTGGCCCGCATGTAGGCGTGATCGACGCGTGTGCTGGCCTCCTGCTGCCAGACGGCGTCGTCAAACCGACGCAGCTTGGAATAGGTGTGGCCGGGCATGTGCCACATGTGGGCGATGCCAGGGGAGGCCTGGCCGTTCACTGCGGCGGACTTCAGGGCCATGGCGGGCTTGCGCTGGTCCCAGAGGTGGATGCGATAGTGGTGGGCCGGATGCTGCGGATTGGCGGCGAAAACCTGATCCAGCAGGGCATTGACGGCCTGATGGCTGGTGATGGGCGCTTCGCCGTTGGCATGCCAGATTTTCCACGCCAGGAAGGCCTTGGCTTCGACATCGTCCGGATGCTCCTGAACAAGGGTCTCCAGGTCGCGGATGTAATCCAGGGCGCGCTGCTTCTTGTCGCGCTTGTCCTCCTTGTAAAAGTTTTCGAGGCTGGCGATCCAGAGTTTTTCACGCGGTCCGGCCTTGTCCTTCAGGGCCACGGCCTTGCGGGTGAACTGCCTGGCGCGGGCGTCGTTGTTGACGTTGGCCATCGCCATGCCCCAGTAGGCCATGGCGCAGTCCTTGTCGATCTGGGCCACCTGGCGGAAGGAGCGCTCGGCCTCGAAATACCAGAAGCCATGAAGCTGGCCGACACCCTGGTTGAAGAACTTGCGGGCCTCGGGCTTGGAGGTGGTGATCCTGAAGTCGACCTTGCCGCAGCCTGGAATGAGCCTGGCCGCCTGGCGCGGTCCTTCGTTGAAGGCTTCGCCGTGGGCGGAGTGACCCGGCAGGGGATCTGCGGCGTGGGTCAGGGAGGCGCAGAAGGCGAGGGCGAAAAATCGACGGGCGGAGGGGCGCATGTGGGGATGCCTTAAACGCAGCCACAGCGGCGTTTCCTGCCTGGCTTTGGGATCGTTTATGCCGTCCGGATGCTTGGGCCGTCCACCCAGCGGGGGGGAATCATGATCTGCCTGGGTACTTCGGGGATGCCGTGCTCATGCTGGGAGAGCTGGGTGACAATCAGGTCCACGGCGGCTGCGGCCAGATGATCGCGCTGCTGGTAGATGCCGGCGAATCCGCTCATCCTGGGCGTCCAGTCGTGCACCACATAGCCGATGTCTTCGGGGAATCTCAGGCCAAGCCGGCGAAGCCAGCCCGGAACATGCGTGTCAAAGGTGATGAGCGCGTCCGGGCGATGATCGCTCATCCAGCTGGCAAACGGTTCGAAGCCCTGGCTGATGTCGTTGCCTGGAAAAAGCAGCAGGGGGATCCGGCTCGACTCGGGCAGGCTCTGCTGCCAGTGAAAGAGTCCGCCGCTGTAGCCAAACAGCGAGCGGTTGACGATCCAGCGGGTCACGGCGACCCCGATGCGACGGTAGCCGCGCGACTGAAGCTGCTCCGCGGCGGTCTGAATGCCGAGCGTCATGTTGCCCGCGCACATGTGCAGGGCCGGGCTGCTCATGGCATAACCAAAAGTGACGGAGGCAAAGGGCGAGTAGTCCAGGCGGCTGCATGGCAGCTGCATGCTTTGAGGGGACACGATCACTCCCTCGATGCCGCGCGCGTGCAGGATCTTCTGCAGCCGCCGGGGCGTCAGGCCGTCCTTGCCGAGGAAGAACTCCTCAACGGCATAACCATGGCCGTGGGCGCGCCGCCGGATGTCCTCGACATGCACGTACTGGTAGGAGGGGCCGAGCAGGCCGTCCTGGGGGACATGTTCACGAATGACGGCGATGACGGCCCTCAGGTGCTTCTGCTTGCGACCGCGCACCGCCTGCATCATGCGCATCAGGTGCGGGTCGGGCTGATAGCCGATGCGCCGTGCCTCCTGCAGCACAAGCTCACGCTTTTCCTGGGAGACTTTCGGGGCTCCCCGCAGCACGCGGGACACGGTCATGATTGAAACCCCGGTGGACCGGGCGATGTCTTTGAGCGTGGGCGTTTCCTGGCGTGCCATGGTGTTAGCATAACACATCCAGGCCTGTGTCAGTCGGGAATTGTCGTTTCCTGAGTCGTATCAGCTCTTCAGGTCCACCGTTGGATCCTGCATGCTTACGCAAGGATCTTCCGGATAACCCGGGCGCCCTCGACCCCGGTCAGCCTGGCATCCAGGCCTTGGAACTTGAAGCTGAAGGCGTCGTGCTGGATGCCAAGCTGATGGAGCATGGTGGCATGCAGGTCGTGGAAGGTGACGACATTTTCCACGGCGGCGTAGCCGAGGTCGTCGGTGGCGCCGAAGGTCAGTCCGCGCTGAATGCCGGCGCCGGCGAGCCACATCGACATGGCCTTGTTGTGATGATCGCGGCCGACGGGGCCTTTGTTGCCCTGCGCCATCGGCGTGCGGCCGAATTCACCGCTGAAAACGAGGAGAGTGTCGTCAAACAGGCCTCGCTGCTTGAGGTCGGTGATGAGCGCCATGCAGGCGCGATCGACTTCCCGGGCACGCAGGGGCAGTTCTTCATGCAGAAGGCTGTGATGGTCCCAGTCGCGATGGTAGAGCTGGATGAAGCGCGTGCCGCGCTCGGCGAGGCGTCGTGCAAGCAGGCAGTTCGAGGCGAAGGATCCGTCGCCTGGCGTGCAGCCGTAGAGCTCCAGGGTTTTCGGGCCTTCGGCGCGGATGTCCATCAGCTTCGGCACGCTGGCCTGCATCTGGAAGGCCATCTCATACTGGGCGATCCGTGTGGCGATCTCCGGATCGTCGCAGAGGGCGGCGTGGTGCTTGTTGAGCGTGTTGATCGCCGCCACATCCGCGCCTTGACGCTCACGCGTGACGCCGTTCGGGCTGGTAAGATACAAAACGGGATCGCCTTGCGAGCGGAGCTGCACACCCTGATGCTTCGAGGGCAGGAAACCGCTGCTCCACTGCCGCGCGGCGATGGGCTGCGGCGTGCGTCCCTTGCCGGTGGACATCATCACGACAAAACCCGGCAGATCCTCCGCCTCGCTGCCGAGTCCATAGGTCACCCACGCGCCCATGCTCGGCCGGCCGGCGATCTGGGAGCCGGTGTTCATGAACATGTGCGCAGGGTCGTGGTTGATCGCCTCCGTGGTCATCGAGCGCACGAGGCAGATGTCGTCCGCCACGCTGCCGAGGTACGGCAGCAGTTCCGAGAGTTCCATCTGGCACCGGCCGTGTTTCGAAAAGGCAAACATCGGCCCTTTGCACACCAGTTTCTGTCCCTGAAGCTGTGCGAGCTGCTGCCCTTTTGTGAACGACTCCGGCATCGGCCGTCCATCCATCTCTGTGAGCTTCGGCTTGTGGTCGAACAGCTCCAGCTGCGACGGTCCGCCGGCCATGGTGAGCCAGATGACGCGTTTCGCCTTCTGCTGCAGCGGAAGTTCTCCAAGCACACCGCGTGATGCTGAACGCAGAAGCCCCGGGTTCACCAGTGAGGCCAAAGCAACGCCGCCGAGCCCGCAAGCTGTGCGTCCCAGGAAGGCGCGTCGGGTTTCGGCGGAGAACATGACTCAGGAGCGGGTGATGGTTTCGTGCAGGTTCAGCAGCACGCGCGCGACATGGGTCCAGGCGGCGAGCTCGGGTTTGTTCAAGTTTGCGGCCACAGCGGCTGCGCCGGTTTTGAGAAGGGCCTCAGCGGCGGCGGGATCTTTTTGGTAGTCGGCGAGATGCTGGCTGAGGAGCGAGGACAGGGTCTTGGTTTCTTCGGCGGTCGGTGGGCGTTGAAGAGCCTGCTGCATGGCCCATTCGACGCGTTTGGCGGCATTGCCCTGGCATTCGTTGAGGATGCGGGCGGCAAAGGCTCGGGCGGCCTCGACATAGGTCGGATCATTCAACAGCACCAAGGCCTGCTGGGGGATGTTGGAACGGTTGCGTTCTGCGGTGCATTCCTCGCGGCTCGGTGCGTCGAAGGCGAGCAAACTTGGGTGCAGGAAGGTGCGCTGCCACCAGGTGTAGAGACCGCGTCGGTAAAGGCCCTCACCGCTGTCGTTCTGCCATTCGCGAGTCGGGAAATTGAGGTTCTCCCAGTATTTTTCCGGCTGGTAGGGCTTCACGCTGGGGCCGCCGATTTCTGGCACGAGCAGGCCGGAGATGGCGAGGGCGTTGTCACGCACGAGTTCGGCATCAAGTCGGAAGGCGCTCTGGCGTGCGCATTCGCGGTTGTAGGGGTCGGCGGCGGTGAGATGCTGGGTGGAGGTGCTGACCTGCCGGTAGGTATGGCTCGTGACAATGATCCGGATCATGTGCTGAAGGTCCCAGCCGCTGTCCATGAACTCGCAGGCCAGCCAGTCGAGCAGGGCCGGGTTCACCGGCGGTTCGCCCTGGGCCCCGAGGTCGTCGAGCACCTTGCTGAGGCCGGTGCCGAAGAACTGTTTCCAAAGGCGGTTCATGACGTTGCGGGCGGTGAGCGGATTGTCCTTGGAGACGAGCCACCGGGCCAGATCGAGCCTTGTGAGATCACGGCCTTCGGTTTTCGGCTTTGGCAGATAGCCGGGCAGGGCGGCCTTCACGATCTCGCCGCTTTCATCCATCCAGTTGCCGCGCGGCAGGATGCGCACGGTGCGCCGATGGGTGTCGCTGATGGAGACGATGCACTTCGGCGCGGCGGCCTCGAAGTCCGCCTTTTCCTTCTCCGTGGTGGCGAGTTTGGCGCGCAGTTCGGCAAGTTCGGGCGCGATCTGCCGGTAGGCATCGACGAGCTTTTGCTTCTGCACCGCACTGCGTTTGTCCGTGGGCGCCTTGAGGATGTCGGCGATCTCCTTGGCAGGCAAAGCGATGGCGGGCGCGCGAACGGGGGCTGGAGCGGTGGTCGTGCTGAGGCGCAGGTTGGCGATCTCGTGGTTGCCGTCATGGGCAAAGCTCAGCGTGAACGTGACGACGGCTTCCGCGTCGGCATGAGGGCGGGCGAGTTCGAGATACAGCGACTGGTCCGCGCCGGTGGCGCCGAGCACGGCCCAGCCGTTGAGCTTTTGATCGGCGATGCCGTCGATGGTGTTTTTCGCGGGGAAATTCTTCTGCTCAAAGGTGGCGCTGGCATGGGCGACTGGGAGCTTCTCCTGCTTCTGGTTGCGACTGGTGGTCAGCGTGACCTCGCTGAGGGCGAAGTTGCCGTTCGAGGCGAGACCGATGCCGGGCGATTTTTCCTTCAAGGCATCGAGGCGGACGCCTGTGGTTCCCTGGGGCAGCTTCGTCGTGATGATGTAGGTGTCCGTGCCGTCGTTCTGCTTCCGCTCGTCGCGCTTCCTGTCGATCACGCCGCGCACGATGCCGTCCTTGTCCGCCTTCAAGGTCACGTTCTTTTTCACCGAGGTGGCGGTGAGCGGTTTCACGGGCCGCCATGCACTGCTGCTGGTGATGGCTTCGAGAGCTTGCTTTTCCCACGCGGACTGAGCGGTGGCGAGTTCAGGGCGCGGTCTGGCAAACTCAGCCTGCAAGGCCGCCAGGCGTCCGGCGATGTCCGTCTGTTTCTTTTCGCCCTCGGCATCAAGCACAAGCATTCCCGGTTCGCGCCGGCCGAGGATCGGCTCCTTGATGTCGGCAAAAAAGGCGCCGAGCTGGTAGAAGTCGCGCATCGTGATGGGATCAAACTTGTGGTCGTGACACTGGGCACAGCCGGTGGTCTGGCCCATCCAGGCGTTGCCGACGGCGCGGACGCGGTCGGTGAGCATGCGCTGCTCGTAGTCCTTGGCCTGAGCGCCTCCCTCCTCCGTGCTGAGCAGCAGGCGGTTGAAGGCGGAGCCGACGCGTGTCTCCTGGTTCGCGCCCGGCATCAGATCGCCGGCGATCTGTTCGATCGTGAAGCGGTCGAAGGGTTTGTTGCTGTTGAAGGACCGGATGACGTAGTCGCGGTAGGGCCAGACGTTGTGCGGATTGTCGCTGTGGTAGCCGATGGTGTCGGCGTAACGAACCTGGTCGAGCCAGGCGACGGCCATGCGTTCGCCGTAGTGCGGGCTTTTCAGCAGGGAGCTGACAAGGTCTTCATAGTTCCTGCCTGAGAGGTCGGACCAGGCCGCCATGTCCGAAGGTTTTGGCGGCAGACCGAGCAGGTCCAGATGCAGACGCCGCACCAGGGTGCGTGCATCGGCTTGTGGGGAAGGCTTGAGGCCGATTTCGCCAAGGCGTTTTTGCACGAGGTGGTCGACGGGGTTTTTCCCCGTGGGGATGACCGCCTTGACGGGTTTTTCATAGGCCCAGTGCCGTTGGTAGGATGCGCCCTGTTCGATCCACTTTTTCAGGATCTCCTTCTGCCTCGGGGTCAGCTTCTTGTGGGAGTCCGGCGGCGGCATGAGATCGTCCACATCATCGGTGAGGATGCGGGCGACGAGTTCGCTGTCGGCAATCTTGCCGGGAGTGATGGCGCCGGCCTTCAGGGCCTCGTCGCGCAGGTCCAGCCTGAGGTCGCCCTCGCGATGGCCCTTGTCGGGCCCATGACAGTAGAAGCAGTTGTCGCTCAGGATGGGGCGCACGTCACGGTTGAACTCGATCCTGGCGGGAAGCGGCGGCTCGGCGGCGGATGCCAGGGATGCGAAGGTGAGAAGCAGGAGGCTTTTGCTCATGGGATTGGAAGAAAGGCGGGGATTCACGCCAGGATGCCCTTGACGAGGTTGCCTGCGACACCGGTGAGCCGCATGTCGAGGCCCTGGTATTTGAAGTTGAGGCGCTCGTGGTGGATGCCGAGGAGATGAAGGAGCGTGGCGTTCAGGTCATGAACATGCACGCCGTCGCGGACGATGTTGTAGCTGTAGTCGTCGGTCTCCCCGTGAACATGGCCCTTTTTCACACCGGCCCCGGCGAGAAAGAGGCTGTAGCAGCGCGGATGATGGTCGCGTCCGTAGTTGGTCTCGGTCAGGGTTCCCTGCGAATAGATGGTTCGGCCAAACTCGCCGCCCCAGACGACAAGGGTGTCATCGAGCAGCCCGCGCTGCCCGAGGTCCCTGATGAGGGCGGCGGTGGCGCGGTCGGTGTCCTGGCACTGGCCGCGGATGGCGTTCGGCAGGCCACCGTGATGGTCCCAGCCCATGTGGAAGAGCTGGATGCAGCGGACGTCACGCTCGGCGAGGCGCCGGGCGAGCAGGCAGTTCGCGGCGTAGGTGCCGGGCTTGGTGACATCCGGGCCGTACATGTCGAGGACATGTCTCGGCTCCTTGGAGATGTCGACTAGGTCGGGCACGCTGGTCTGCATGCGGAAGGCCATTTCGTACTGGGCGATGCGCGCGGCGGTCTCGGGGTCGCCAAAAGTCTGGAAATCCTTTTGGTTAAGGGCGGCGAGTTCGTCGAGCATCTGACGGCGCATGCCGCGGTCCACGCCTGAAGGATTGGAGAGGTAGAGGACGGGGTCGCCCGAGTTCCTGAAGCGCACGCCCTGATGCTGGGTGGGCAGGAAACCGCTGCCCCAGAGGCGGTCGTAGAGCGGCTGGTCATCACGTCGGCCGGTGCCGAAGGAGGTCATGACGACATAGGCGGGCAGGTCACGGTTCAGGCTGCCAAGGCCGTAGCTGAGCCAGGCGCCGATGCTGGGACGGCCGGCGAGCTGCGAGCCGGTCTGGCAGAAGGTGATCGCCGGATCGTGGTTGATGGCCTCGGTGAACATCGAGCGGATCAGGCAGATTTCATCGGCCACGCCGCCGATGCCCGGGATGAGTTCGCTGAGCTCCATGCCGGACCGGCCGTGCCTGGCGAACTTGAACATCGAGGGGGCGACGGGGAAGGACTTCTGCCCCGAGGTCATGGTGGTGAGGCGCTGGCCCCGGCGGATGGATTCCGGAAGGTCCTGGCCGCGATGCTTCGACATCTGCGGCTTCGGATCAAAGAGGTCCATCTGCGAGGGGGCGCCGCTTTGAAAGAGGTAGATGATGCGCCTGGCCTTGGGGGCATGGTTGGGGAAGGCCGAGGCCCCCAGGAGCTGGCCGAGGGCGGCCGCACCTGTCACGGAGGCGGAATTGCGGAGGAAGACACGTCGGTTCAGGGCGTCCTGAAGCTGGAAGGATTCGGCTTTCATGAGGTCAGTCGCGGGTGACGACACGGTCAAGGTTGAGGAGAACTGAGGCGGTGGTGGTGTAGGCGGCGAGTTCGGCCGCGGGCAGCGACGGATCCACCTTGGACATGCCCTGGGCGAGGAGCGCCCTGGCGTCGTCAGGCCTCGATGTGAAGGCGGCAAGGCGTGCCTGGAAGCCGGCGACAAGGGTTTTCAGTGAACCCTCGTCGGCCGTGCGGGCGGTGGCCCTCCGGTAGCCGTAGGCGATGCGCAGGGCGGGCGTGTCGCCACCTTGAAGCATCATTTGTTGAGCCAGGGCTCGTGCGGCCTCGACAAAGGTGATCTCGTTGAGCAGGGACAGGGCCTGGAGCGGGGTGTTGGTGCGGCTGCGCCTGACGGTGCAGACCTCGCGGCTTGGGGCGTCAAAGAGAAGCATGGTGGGCGGGGCGGCGGTGCGCTTCCAGATGGTGTAGAAGCTGCGGCGATAGAGGCCTTCCCCGGCGTCCGCCTTGTAGCCGCGCAGGTCGCCATACTTGCTGGTTTCGTCCCAGACGCCTTCGGGCATGTAGGGCTTCACGCTGGGGCCGCCGACTTTTGGGACGAGCAACCCGGCGATGGCGAGCGCCTGGTCGCGAACCACTTCACCGCCGAGCCGGAAGCGGGGGCCGCGTGCCAGCAGGCGGTTGTCGGGATCCTTTTCCAGCAGTGCGGGCGTGACCCTGCTGTTCTGCCGGTAAGCAGCGCTCATGACGATGAGCTTCTGCATCTTCCTCATGTCCCAGCCGCCGCGGATGAACTCGCTGGCGAGCCAGTCGAGCAGTTCCGGATGCACGGGATACTCGGCCTGGGAGCCGAGGTTTTCGGCTGTCTTGCTGATGCCGTGGCCGAAGAATTTTTCCCAGGTGCGGTTGATCCAGACAC
This sequence comes from uncultured Prosthecobacter sp., assembly GCA_964642905.1. Classification (GTDB taxonomy): domain Bacteria; phylum Verrucomicrobiota; class Verrucomicrobiia; order Verrucomicrobiales; family Verrucomicrobiaceae; genus Prosthecobacter. Next base: position 24,051 of record CAZXPU010000007.1, on the reverse strand, counting down.
GCGCAGTGAGCGGATTGGCGGGATCGACAAGCCATCGGGCGAGGCCGAGGCGGTTGATGGGGGCATCCTTGGGCATCGGCGGAAGAATGGCGGGCGTGGCCATGCCGACCTTTTCTCCGGGCTTGTCGTATTCGCCGCGTTTCAGGACGAAGGTGTCCCGCACAGGCCCTTCCTGCATGACCATGACGTTGGGCAGCGAGCGGTCGAAATCGTTGTGGGCGCGCCGGGCGCGGGCGAGTGCCATGTCCGCCTGCCGGAGCGGGTTGTCGACGTTTGCCCGGAAGAAGGCCTCGATCTCCTTTTTCTGGGCGGCGGTGCGCTGGGCGGGGCTTGTCCCGATGGCGAGTTTCAAGGTGGGTGAAAAGGGCTCGCCGCTGAGCTTCACGGCATCCGTGGGCAGGCTCGAGGACGAGAGGCGGAAGCGCCCGATGTTATGCCCGTTGATGGCCTCCATGCGCACTCGAAGCAGAAGCATGGTGTCCTTGGCGGGTGGGACGGTCTCCTCCAGAACGAACATGGCACGACGGTTTTCCTTGCGTGTCGGGCCGTCGACGGCCCATGAACCCCGTCGGCCTTTGCGTTTTCCCTCATCGACCAGATTCGCGATTTCATAACCTTTCTGCGAATGGTCCGCCTCGGCTTTTTTGAGTTTCAGGAGCTCCGGTTTGCCTCCGCCACGGCGCACGTACACCTCGAAGGCGCTGACGGCGAAGTTGCTGTTGCTGTAGCGCCCTGGGCCGCCGCCGGGCAGGGAGGTGTCGGTGAAGCATTCGAGCAGGAAGGCGGACGCGCCCTGCTCGGGAAGCGGTGCGTCGAACACATAAACGTCCTTGGGTGGATTCGCGCCCGTGGCGAGAAAGCTGCCGTCGGCCTGCTTCACCAGGGCGGTGCCGGATTTCGATTCGACATTGGCCGGAGTAAGAGGTGACCACACGGCCTTCATGCTTTGCAGGGTGTCCTGCGCCTTAGGCTCCCAGTCGTCGACGAGCTGCGGCAGCCGTTTGGCAAGCTCGGCGACTTTCGCCTCGGCCTTTTTGAGCTCCTCATCGAGCTGGGCGAGCCGTTGCTCCTGCTCCGGGCTGGGCACGGTGATGATGGGCAGGCTGTTGCCTCCGCTGCGATTGGAGGCGCCCTGAATGGTGCCTCTCTCCGGCACGTTGTTGAAGAAGGCGAAGAAGGAATAGAAATCCTTCATGGTGAGGGGGTCGTACTTGTGGTCGTGGCAGCGGCAGCAGTTCATCGTGAGGCCCAGCCAGGTGGCGCTGGTGGTCTCGACACGGTCCATGATGTTTTCGATGCGCCACTCCTCATCAATGATGCCTCCTTCGCCGTTGATGCGATGGTTTCGATTGAAGCCGGTGGCGACGACCTGGTCCCGGCGTGCGTTTGGAAGGAGGTCGCCGGCGATCTGTTCCAGGGTGAACTGATCAAAGGGCATGTTGTTGTTGAAGGCCCTGATCACCCAGTCACGCCACGGCCACATCTGGCGGCTGCTGTCGGTCTGAAAGCCGTTGGAGTCGGCGTAGCGCGCGAAGTCCAGCCACTGCATGGCCATGCGTTCCCCATAGGCGGGCGAGGCGAGCAGCCGGTCCACATAGGCCTCGTAGGCGGCATCGGACCAGGAGGCGAGGCTGGAGAGGTCTGACAAGGACGGAGGCAGTCCGGTGAGATCCAGGGCCACGCGCCGCATCTGCGTGGCCGGATCCGCAGGCGGGGACATGCGCAGGCCTTCCTTTTCCAGACGTGCCGCGATGAATCGGTCCACCGGGTGTTTCAGATTCCCGACCTTGGGCGGTTCGTTGCGCACGACTGGCATGAAGGCCCAGTGGCCCTGATACTTCGCGCCTTCCGCGATCCATTGCCTGAGCACGGACTTTTCGGCCGACGTGAGAGGTTTGCCGCTTTTTTCCGGCGGCATGACATCGTCGTCATCCTGGGCCAGCAGCACGCGGTGGAGAAGGTGGCTTTTTTCGGGGTTTCCCGGCACGAGCGCAACTTCACCGGACTCGGCCGGCTTCATCGCCTCCTCACGGAGATCGAGCCGGAGTCCGCCTTCGCGTTTTCCGGCATCCGCGCCATGGCAGTGGAAACACTTGTCCGAGAGGATCGGTCGGACATCGCGGTTGAACTCGATCCCGGCCAGGGCGGGGGTCGTGGCGAGGACGGCAGCAAGGAACGGAATAACGAACTTCGTCGAAATCATGCCCCGAAGAAACGGTTCACGGGGCTGATTCTATTGGGTTTCCATGTCGCTCCTGCATTGAGAATCATGCCTTCAGGATGGCTTTTTCTGCCGCCTGCTGCATGCGATGAAGCACATAATAAACGGTCTGGCTGCGGAGCCTGACGAGTTCGGCACCGACGATGCGGGGGATGAAGTCCGGTGAGATGGCGAGGATTTCGGAGGCGGTGCAGCCATTCAGGCCGCGGCAGAGGATGGCTGCCAGGGCACGGGTGAGCGTCTGCACCTTGGGGCCGAAGGTGACGGCAAAATGAACATGGCCGCCGTCATCCCGCTGCAGAAAGATGCCGACGATGTCCGAGCATTCGGGATCCTTGCGGATCTGCTCGACTTCATAGGACTGAGCTGGCCGGGGTGCATGAGCCTCCACGGATTCCGCCATGCTGATCAGGCTGTCACGGCGTTCGGGCTCAGGCAGGTGCTCGAAGAAGTCGATGAGTTCCTGAAGGGCGGGGGGCATGGACAATGGGGGTG